>JAFSBM010000219.1 GCA_017437285.1 Ruminococcus sp.
CACACAAAGCAGGAACAGTAATAATTTTAAGCGTATTTTCAATGCTGATAATTGCTGTGATATGGGCTTGCTGTTCAAAAATTGATGTAGTTGTAACATCAAGCGGAACAATTCAGCCTGTGGGTAATATAAGCTCATTGAACTCCTATACAAGCGGGACGATAAAAGCTATAAATGTTGAAGAAGGCTCATATGTTGAAGCTGGTGACGTGCTGATTGAACTCGACACTCAAAGTCTTGATATTGATATTGATACACTACAAAATCAGAAAAAGGTTCTTGATGCACAGAAGAAAATTTATACTATGATAATAAATAATGAGGATATTTCCGATATTGATGTGACACAATATGAACTTAATTTACAGCCGTATATCAGTACAATAATCAATACAGACCTTGCATATCATAATAATCTCAGTACACTTGAAAGTGTTAAGGAGAATGCTGGACTTAATAGAGATATAGCCAAAATCAAAGCGGAGGAATACAGAGTAAATTCCGCAATATCTCAAGCTGACTATGATGCGCAGATTCTTGTTGTAAAGCAAGCTGAAAACGAATATATACAGGCAGAAACAAATTTGCTGAAAGCACAGATATCGTACAGCGAGCAGATAAACGCAAGCCTTTCGGAAATAAACGGTTCTCTGAGCCAGATTGAGGCACAGATTGAGAAATATCAGCTTTCAATTGAATATCAGAAAATCACAGCTCCTGTAAACGGCTATATAAACAGCATTTCAGTAAACAATATCGGTGAAACCGTTACCTCGGCACAGCAGATTATAACAATTGTTCCTGCGGATACTCCCGTTGAAATGGTATGCTATGTTAAAAATATGGATATTGCTGAAATTGAAGTTGGAATGGATGCAGAAATCAAGCTTGAAGCCTATCCCTACAACAAATACGGAACGGTAAAAGGAACGGTAAAATATATCAGTCCCAGTTCGTTTAACAGTGAACAAATGGGCAGCGTTTATCTTGTAAAGCTTGATATAAATAACACTAACGAAAGAATAGAAATTATGTCGGGACTTTCAGGTGCTGTTGAAGTCAAAATTGACAAACGCAGCGTTATGAGTTATTTCCTTGATCCGATTATTAAGGGATTTGGTGAAAGTTTAAAGGAAAGATAAATAAAATTTAAGGTGCGTAACGTTTTAGTCAGTTACGCACCTATTTCATTTCCTAATAAGTTCAGTGTACTCCTCAATCCCAATCTCTCTGTCAAGAGCTTTTTGTCTTAAGTCAAGCGCATACTCTGCCCACTCAGCAAATTCAGTCTTGCTCATAGTCTTTTTCATAAAGCGAGCATAATGCTGTTTATACGCACGGGTATAAATCAGCCATATAGGATCAGACTTGATTTTTTCAGCGTAGCTTTTGCGGAAACCAACATCACGACAGGTTCTTAGAGGATTACTGCTGACAGCCCTTGTACAAAAGTGCGAAAATGTAGTGTGCTTCATAATAAACAACCGTCCGCAGTTGCTGCACTTTACAGGCATATGCTTTTCTTCAATGCACTTAAATAATTCAAAATACAGATACGCACCGAGCGATGTGAAACGATATGTTTCGCAGAGTATCGGTGCTTTTTCTGTTTCAATGACTGTATGTCCTACAGAGATACTTCCGTTAGAAACAAGATTTTTGTACGAGTCCGTAACGCTTAGTATCTGTGAATATTTCAGAAAACATTCCCTAACCTTTTCATCTGACGGGTAATTATTGTGATTACATAATTCATCCGCAAAAGGAATAAAAGTGCGACCTATACGCATTAAGTCAGACGCAAAGTCAAGAAACTCCTGTGTTATGCGTTCAACACGTCCGACGAACTCAATATACTGCTGATGACTGACAGGGCTATAAAAAGCATACTTCTCCTCGATATGAAATTCTTTAAGGGGTTTAAGCAGATACAGTTTCTCAGTTATATATCCATCTGTCGGAAGTGGTGCTTCGAAATCAACATATTCGTCGTCATCATAATTATCATCATCATCTGTGGTACGTGGTTGTTCAAAATCAAATATTGGTTCATAGTAATTAAAAAGATTCTGCAGCACTCCACGTCTGAAATGCTTCTTGTCGTATGGTGGCAATTTTTCAGCAATATCAAACAGCTGTTCGTAAACTGATTCATATAGCTCCGCACGTTCTCCGATGTCATACGACGTTATATCAGGATCAACCTGTAAATTGGATTTTGCTCTCCTGCATATCTCATAAAGTTGTTTGAGGTCTGGAAAAGACGCAGAAAAGTACCTGAGAAGTATTTCACCAAGCGGAAATACTCTTCCGTCAGATAAATAAATCTTCCTGTTATAGTAATGTGCTTCTATTTCAAACATACAAAACTCCTTAAAATTCACAAAAAGTTTACAATTAATAGAGAATAGATAGAACACGATAGATTTATTATACTACATCTATTGACGAATGTCAAACCGTGATGTATACTTAACATTGTAAAGGTGTCCGGACACTGTATAGTAACTTGAAAACTGAATCCCACACAAAAGAGATATTCGGGGGGACAAAATATGCGAAGATAGCTTGGAGGGGCAGAGCGTATCAGTCCGAAGAAAACTTTGTTTCGTAAACAAAAGGAACTGTACTGTTGTGGGAGTGAAAAAAGGAGGTATTCATGATATATTTTAAAGTTCCGAATCATGTGTTCGATTTGAATTTCACACCGATAGAGTTTTATGTGCTGTGCTATCTGCTTAAATGCAGAAACAGTGTTACAGGTAAATGCTTTCCGAGTTACAGTAAGATCGCAAGTGACTGTCACATCTCTCGCAGTTCAGTTGCAAGAGCAGTAAAAGCTTTGAAAGAGAAAGGAATCATCCGTGTCAGATATAATTATGAAAATCACATTCAGCGAAATAACTCTTATGAAATCGGACTGTGACTGTTTCTCTATGAGATAGGGTTGTGTTCACAGAGAGATACAAATAAGAGTAATAGAAGCTAACACATGAATGTTATTTATTAATGCAGAAAGAGAAATATACTATGTACTTGAAATCGGTGCGTAACGAATCACGCTGTCTTTTCTCTTCTGCTGATAAAGAATGGAGGAATGCGATTGAATCTGAATGAAATTATGAGAATTGAAAAAAGTGCATTTGAATATTCTGAATTCGGCTCACTTGAAAGTGTTGAGATTGGTGATAAGCTGTACTTTCCTGCGTCAGAGTGTGCAAAGGTACTTGGTTATCACAATCCGAGAAAAGCAATCATCGATCATTGCGAAGAAACAATCAGGTTAACTGTTCCGCATCCGCAGAGTCCGTCGAAAACGATTGAGAAGAATTATATTTCCGAAGGAGATCTGTATCGTCTTATCTTTGGTTCAAGACTTCCTGCTGCAGAAGTGTTTCAGAGGTGGGTAACGCATGAGGTTCTTCCTTGCATCAGACAGTATGGTTGTTATTTCACTCGGAAATTTCTTGCAGAGTGTAACAATGATCCTGAAGAAGTGAAGCGTCGTGTTCATAAAATGAAAATGGATAGACTGCTTGAACACTTTCTGGAAAATCCTGATGATGCAATCAAGGCGTATACCAATCTTGTATGCAAAAGAAATGTTGTTGAAGCAGACGGCACAGAGGTGCGTAACGAATCAGATCATGCAATTGAATGTGCTGATTTTTTATCTTCTGCTGATGAATGATACGGAGATATGCAAAAAAGATGCCGAAACCCAAGATAACTATCGGAGCAGAACTCTCTATGAATCATGATAGGTATTGTATGACCTTGATTGAGGATGAGACTTTCAACCCCCGACAGTTATCGCACAGTTCGCTCCAGAATCGCTTGTGTGGCGTTTTAGGAGTCGCAGTCAGGAAAGGATACCCCAAGCATAACCGAGCGATAATAAGGGGTTTTTTGAGAGCATTTGCAGAGGTGGAATATGATAGATTTCGAGCAAATTCAGGAGGTGAGATAGTTTGCTGGTTAAAAGAAAGGCGTCTAAAGCCGCCTTTCAGCTCACCTCGACGAGCAAAGCTCGCCGATTCTTCGGCATTTTAAGCACATTCAACTAAAGGCGTCTGTTATCGGAATTTTGGAAACTGTGGGTGTCTTGAAATAGAATTTCAGCGATTATTTACCGAATTTGCGTGATTTCAGGCAGGTGTCACAAACTAGCGTCCTCCTTTGGAGGGCAAGCATCGCATGTGGCTATCCACATGCACAGAATCGGGAGAACCCGAACCCCTTTTACTGAGCCACCGTAACGATTTGTGACGTGGGTAAAAGGGTATCGTGTTTCACGAGAGCTTTATTTCAAGTAAAAACTGACTCGGCAAATCACCGACTCAGCTACCGTTTCGGTAGTTGAGATGTCATGCAGGAGGAGGTGTTTCAACTCCCCCTCTTGCTAAAGCTGACGGAAAGAAATGTTCTGTCACAAGCAGTAACCCACCCGCACTGTTTTGGTGCAGGTGGATATTTTGTTCAGCGACGGGATGAACCATCCCGTCATAAAAAAGAGACTGCATCGTGAAACACGACTTAGTCAACCCACATCAATCGGTAGGGCGTGAAGTACGCCCTACTCAAAAACAAAAGCTGAAACCACCGCCTTAATTCAGAGCGGCGGTCTTATAAATTTTATTGTGAAAGGAGAATCGAAAATGTATATTCAGATCACAGGAACAACAAGATGGAATCCGAAATGCTTCGGAGAACAGGAGGACTATGGAAAGAAAATTTATCGGAGAAATCAGAAAAAGAGAATACAATCTAGAGCCGTCCCTGTGTCAGAATCAGGGCGATGCACAGTACCATGATCACTATCTGAATGGCGTGACATACCGTGTGTGGTCTGTCTTTGAGGGACAGACCAGTGCTGCAAAATCGCTCTCCAATCTCATGCTCCGCAGACTGGAAACAGGAGATGAGGTTTCTACTGTGACGGACGAGTTCGATGAAATGATTCAGCGGAAGAATGCTTCTGCAAGATGAACAAATTCCAAGCAACCACTTATTGAGGTTGCACAAAGATGAATGCAGCGGACAAATTCAGCTGGCTTTGTGCCGACAGATGTGGTATACTGTTGGTACAAGGCTATGCGTGTCCGCTGCCAGAAAGGAGAATGATGATGCAGAAACACGCAGCATTATATTGCAGACTCTCGGTGGATGACGGCAGCTTCAGCGGAAGCGTATCTATCGAGACACAGAAAATTTTATTGGAACAGTACTGTCAGGCACACAGCATTACGGAATATGAGTTCTACTGTGATGACGGATACAGCGGTACAAACTTCAACAGACCTGCATTTCAGCGGATGTTATCAGACATTCACGCAGACAAGATTAACCTTGTGATAGTGAAAGACCTGTCCCGATTCGGTAGAAACTATGTTGAAGTCGGCTTGCAGGTGGAGCATTTTAAGGAACAGGATGTACGCTTTATTGCGGCGGATGATCATTATGATTCCACGGTTAATGAAGATGATCTGATGTTCCCGATGAGAAATGTGATGAACGAGATGTACGCCCGTGACGTGTCAAAGAAAACAAAGGCTGCCAAGAAAGCCAAGGCGAAAGCAGGTCAGTATATCGGTTCTAAACCACCGTTTGGTTACAAGCTGGATCCCAATGATCGCCATCATCTTGTGGTTGACGAGCCTGCGGCAGAGGTTGTAAGAAGAATATTCAGGCTGACAGCAGACGGTGCAGGCTACAATAAAATCACAAGAATTTTCAGAGAAGAAAAGGTGATGAATCCAATCACCTACTTCAACCAGAACAATCCCGATTACTTCAAAGCTGACTACTGGCGAAAAGAATTTGACTGGCATGTAACATCTGTGAGAGCAATTCTCAACAACGAGGTTTATTTAGGAATGCTTGTTTATGGTAAGCGTCGGAATAAGACGATGAAAAGTAAACAGATGGTTAAAAATCCTCCAGAGGAATGGATTATTTCAGAGAACACACACGAGCCGATTATCTCAAAGGAGCTTTGGGATACAGCACATAAGGTTATGAGTTCCAAACGCAGACCTGCCAAGACGGGAGAATTACAGATTTTCGCAGGACTTATCTACTGTGCAGATTGTGGACACTGTCTCACCTATGGTCAGAAACAACGTAAGGACGGAACCTATTATGGAGCTTATGATTGCTGGATGTACAGAACTCACGGCAAAGAATACTGTCCCTCACACTATATCAACTACGACACTGTATACAACTTGGTTCTGATAAATCTGAGAACAGTATTATGGAACTATCGGAATAACGCACAGCAATTCAAATCAATTCTGGAGAGAAAATTCCAGACGGATTCCGCAAAGGAAGCAAAGAAACTGCAGGCTGAGTATGAGAAAAAGCAGAGCCGTTTCGAGGAAATTGATAAAATCCTGTGCAAGCTGTACGAGGACAGTGCCTTGGGGAAAATTCCCGAAAGCCGCTACGAAGCCATGTCCGCACAGTATGAAATCGAGCAGAGGGGAATCAAGGAAACGCTCCCTGATCTCCGACAGCGGATCGAACAACTGAAAGCGGAGAGCGATGCAACTGACAAGTTCGTGAACCTCATCAAGAAGTACACGGTCATCGACCAGTTGGATGCCGCCATTCTGAACGAGCTGATTGACAAAATCGTGGTGCACCACAAGGAAATGGCTGAGGATGGCAGAGTATTTCAGCAGGTGGAGATTTATTATCGCTTTATTGGTAAACTGGAACACACCGCAGAATCGAGGAATGCGGCGTAGAATAGGAGTAAACGCTCCGTTTTTTAAAACGAATCAAACGTCGCTTTATAAACAACTCATGGTCGCAGGTTCGAATCCTGTCACAAGCTCCAAAGAAAAATCCTCGGAAATACCTCGTTTCCGAGGATTTCTTTTGTATGACGGGCATATCAAAGCTCTGTGGTGAAAGTCCACCGAGGCGTAGTTACCGACGAACTTTAGAGCGACTTGCAAGTTTCACATCGTGAGGTGTGGGAGAGAAGAAGCAATAGCGAAATCGTAGCCTGACGAAC
>JAFSBM010000220.1 GCA_017437285.1 Ruminococcus sp.
AAATCTTTTTTACATCAGGTAGTTGAGCGTTTCGTTATGTCGCTCCCCACACGGGGAGCGTGGATTGAAATTAAGACGATATGAGTATTATTATAGTAGCCTCCAGTCGCTCCCCACACGGGGAGCGTGGATTGAAATCATACGGTACTAATAACGGTTTTAATAGCATTTAGTCGCTCCCCACACGGGGAGCGTGGATTGAAATAATTCCCGGTATAGTCTGCTAATAGGTAATCCCACGTCGCTCCCCACACGGGGAGCGTGGATTGAAATGTTTATGATATCTTGTAACTCTTTTACGTGAATGGTCGCTCCCCACACGGGGAGCGTGGATTGAAATGTTTTGGCAAAAGGAAATGATGATGAAGAATGAAGTCGCTCCCCACACGGGGAGCGTGGATTGAAATCGTTCCAATGTGAAGCGATGTTTTGCAGGGACTGTCGCTCCCCACACGGGGAGCGTGGATTGAAATAATGACAGTCTTGCACTCGCACCAAAATGACGGAAGTCGCTCCCCACACGGGGAGCGTGGATTGAAATGGGTGTGTGCTTGTGGGTGCTGTAAATTGCCGCGGTCGCTCCCCACACGGGGAGCGTGGATTGAAATTTTTACCGTCTGCGTGTTTACGATTTCGGGAGCGGGTCGCTCCCCACACGGGGAGCGTGGATTGAAATCAGAGGCCCCGCACGAGGTCAGAGCCTACGCTGCGGTCGCTCCCCACACGGGGAGCGTGGATTGAAATAAGTGTTGACATATTCAGGATATGGAGAGATCTCTGAAAGCAATACTTGAATTAAATCCCAAATGGATTGCTTGTGGTCATGATGTGCCTGTAAAAATGAGCAAGGCTCGTCCTGTAATTGAGGGATACCTAAATATTTTATGATTAAAAATGGAGTTTGGTTTAAAATCCGTAAATGTTCTGATTAAAATGACTATAAAAATACCCTCGTACAGATAACTCAAAATCTGTATAACGGTATTTTTTACTTCCACGGACGCTTACCATTTGTCCAGTCTTTAGCTTTCCAGTATTCAACATCTACAGGATTGAATCCTTTTTTCTGCATAAAAGACATTATGCTAAAGAATGCTTTGGTCTTTATATTAGGCTTAATTGTACCAACTTTTTTTGAAATATTTTTTGCAATAGATGTAGTCTTTTTATCAATTTTTGATTTTATGGAGGGCTTTACCATTTCCCAACGGGTTTCCATAACTGCTAATCCCAGCTTATATGTCTTGGAAATACCCCAGAAAAAAGTGCTGTCCGCCATATCCTTTATTGTACTTTTCATACCTGCTCCGGCAGCTGTTGAGATGCACACAGCTTGTTTTTTGAACATTTTTTCTTCTGGGCGGTGAACTAAAAATCTGTAACCATAGTGGTCAAGAAAAGCTTTCATAGAGCCAGTTGCATGCATAACATAAACGGGACTTGTGAGAATAATTACATCAGCTTCGTCCATAGCCTTTGTAATTGGAAGAAGGTTTTCATAGTGAGGACATTTTGTTTCATCTGTAAAACAAACCGCACAGCCTTTGCAGAAACAATCGAAATCTGTAGGCAGAAAGAATTCCGTAACCTCTCCGCCAAGCTTATCACAAAACTGCTTTGCAATATTGTATGTAGAGCCTTTGTGGCTTTGTCAATGAATAACTGTAATTTTCATTATTTTTCCTCTTTTCTGTAAAGCCTTGTGAACTGTAGTACGTGTTGTTCAAGCAGAGTTGTAAATTCTGCTTCACGGCTTGGTTCTCTGTCACATAAGGTAAGCAGCATGAATATCGGTGCATAAAACTGCAGAGCCATTACATTGGGATTTTCTTCTTTCAGCACTCCTTTTAAGCATAGCATAGAGAACAATGCTGATTGATATGAAAGAGGGTCATCAGCATATTGTTTTGTAAAAAGCTGTGCAAGTTCAGAGTTGTTAAATTGCTCAATGGTCAGCATTTTACGGAATTTCTGTGCATATTCGTCATGAAGAAAATATGAAAATAATCCCAAACCCATTTTCACAATTTCATTTTCAGAAAAAGAAGCATATATTTCAGCGTCAGAAGAAGCGTTGTTTCCATTCAGATTAAGCATTGAAGCTTGTCTATCGTAGCTGCTTTTCATTTCATCAAGAATAGCATTAAAAATATCCTGTTTGCTTTTATAATGTTTGTATAGCGACGGTGCTTTGATTCCGACAGCTTCTGCAATTTCTGCAACAAATACGTTAGCATAGCCTTTTTCTGAAAATAAGGTCAATGCCGCATCAAGTATTTTTTTCTTTGTACTCATAAATATCCTCCTTTGGCTAATTCAAATTAGCCTTATTTATATTATAAGCTAATTCTGATTAGCTGTCAAGTGTTTTTTGAAAAGTTTATGGCGATTTTTATTTTTATTGCAAAAGACAAAAGTATGAAAAAAGGTCTTCTCAAAAACGGTTAGTTATGTTATAATATAATTGACTAAACGGTCAGAAAGGGGAGTATCATGAAAAAAATATCCGTTATCGTTCCTGCTCATAATGAAGAAAAATACATTGCAAGGTGTATCTGCTCCATAAAAGCTGCTGCAAAGTATTACGGCGGTGATGTAGAAATTATAGTTGTCTGCAACCGCTGTACTGACAGAACTGCTGAAATCGCAAAGAAACATGGTGCAAGAGTAATATTTAACAAAGACAGATGTATCGCAAAGGTCAGAAATGCAGGAAAAACTGTGGCTGACGGTGATATTATTGTGACAATAGACAGCGATAATCGCATGACAAAGGGAACGCTGAAAGAGATAGCACATCTTCTGAGTACATGCAAATATATCGGAGGTGGTGCACCTATCCGCTTTGAGAGATATTCTTTTCCGCTGTATCTCAATGATTTGCTGTGCAGAATGTCTTTCGCTGTCACAGGACTGTACTGCGGTATCTTTTGGGCTGAAAAATCTGCTTTTCAGGCAATTGGCGGATTTGTGGAAAAGAAAGCTATGGAAGACGTTGCAACTGCCAAAGCATTGAAAGCATACGGTAAGCGTAAAGGAAAGAAATATACTGTTCTGCGTAAAAACACACTTATCAATTCAACAAGGAAATATGATGATATGGGCGACTGGCTTTATCTGAAACTGATGTTAGATAACATTGGTGTATTTATCAAATCCGCACTTGGTAACCGAAGCGGGCTTGACAGACTGTTGGATGAACTATTCTACGACTATAATAAATAAGGGGAAAACAATGGTACAAATGAAAAATATCGTGAAAAATGCAATCTTACTATCACTTGCGGCTATATTGCTGATTGCTGCACCGACAAAAGCACTTGCAGCGAATAAAGTTAACGTGTTGAATGATACTGAATGGAATTCATTCATAGAAGAAAAAATAGAACAAGACAAAACTCCTGGACTTGCCGTTGCCGTGGTAAACGGCTCGGATATTGATTATAAAAACTGGGGATATGCCAATATTGAAGAACAAACTCCCGTGACAGAGAATACTGTATTCGGTATCGGTTCATGCTCAAAGGCGTTTACTGCGTTAGCAATATTTTTATTGCAGGAGGAAGGGAAGCTTTCTATAGAGGACAGCGTAACTGACTATCTGCCGTGGTGGAATGTTACTTGGGAAGGACAGCCGCAGGATACGAAGATATGGCAGCTTCTGGAGCATTGTTCGGGTATTTCAAACTCAACTATGATGTATTACGCTGTTAGTGACAGCACACCTTCCAATGAAGAATTAGCACACATTGCTGAAAATATCGAGCTTGCATATGAGCCAGGAACTATTTTTGAGTACTGTAACCTCGGTTATAATATTCTTGCATATCTAACGGAAACAGTCAGCGGTGTATCATTTGAGGAATATGTCACAAATGAGATACTCCAGCCGATTGGAATGACAAACAGCGGCTATCATATCCCGACTACACAAGGATACCGTTGGTTCTTCCGAAAACTTCTGCCGTATGATGAGCCTGAATTTGTAATGTCATCAGGTGACGGCGGTTTGCGTTCAACACCTAAGGATATGACTCTATGGATAGAAGCTCAGCTTGGACATTCAGATTTGCCCGAAAAGCTTGAACGTGCAATCGCAGCTTCACATGAAACTCCCGAAGCATATGAGGTTAAATTGGAAAATGGTGTAGTACAGTACAACGGATGGCTGTGTCATGATGGTTATCGTTTTCATACAGGTACCAATGCTAATTTCAGTTCCTTTATAATGTTTGATAAAGAAAGAGACATCGGTATTTTCTCTGTTTCTAATGCTTGGATATACACAGCGGACTATGCAGGAAGCTCTCTATATCAGGTTATGAAAGGCGAGCAGATCAACAAACAACAGTATTCATTGTTAGATCCAATTTCCACAATTGATAATGTTTCAACATATATCACAGTCATAGGTCTGGCTGTTATCTTGCTGATTCTTTTATTGATGTTTATGCAGAAAAAACGTCTCGCCAAAAAGCAGACGTATCTTGTAAAGGAGAAGAAGAAACTCTTCATACGCTGTTGCGTACTGATGCCGCTGCTTTTACTGACTGCTTTGCTTCCAAAAATAGTGACAAGTATAGCAGGCTATGGCTTCGCAAGCTACAAAATGATCGGTGTGTGGTTACCATATTCTTTTTTGATTGCATTTGCTGTGTTGAGTGCGATGATTCTTATGATGCTTATTTCAAGTATTACCCGATACTTAATTGTTAAGGGTAAAAAATGATTGTACAAATAGAACTTGTATCGTAGAATATATATAGTCCACAAGCAAAAAATAATCCTGCCTCAGCCAAAAGCCGAGACAGGATTATTTTTTTCATTTGAGTCTAAATATTAACCATAACAACAAATTCCCCGTTGTTAAGCACAAGTTCATTGACAGGAGTAGGGGAGGGTGGAAATGGTGCTGAAAATGATAAGGGCATCTCTAAAAACCCGTTTGATTAAAGAAAAAGCAGATAGGTATGACAGCTACAAGGAAACCTCCCGAAGGCGTGCTTTCGCACTCCGAGGGAAGTTGACGAAATAGATGTCGTGCATAGCTGTTTTTTCTCAAAAGGGGTTTTTAGAGATGCCCTTTATTTTGTATATGCGTATTCGGAGCCTCAGTGAACTCTTATAGTGCTGCCTGAACAATTATTCAGAAAACATTGTATACTGTATATAAGAGCCTTCCATCACGAAGGCTCTTTTCAATTTCTTCTAAGTCAATATTGAAATAGATGATAAAATGTGATATAATAGGTAAAGCGCTAAAAAATAAAAATTGATAAAAAACTGAATAAATTTTTCTTATGTTTCGAGTGACAGATAAGAATTTGATAAGAAATTAATAATAATATGATAAAGAAGAATTTATTGAAATATGTTATACTAAGAATACAGTAAAACTGATTTTATTACTAAGGAGTGTTTATATGAATTCTTCAATACTGCACACAGATAAACTGTGTAAAACTTTTTCAAATGGCGGAGTTCAGCAGCATGTCATCAAAAATCTTGATTTGGAGATTTATAAAGGTGATTTTACAGTAATTATGGGTTCGTCAGGTTCAGGAAAATCCACGCTGCTCTATGCTCTTTCAGGTATGGACAAACCAACTCTTGGAAATGTCTATTTCGGTGAGGAAGATATTTCCAATTATTCCAATGATGAGCTTGCAGTTTTCCGCAGAAATCATTGCGGCTTTGTATTTCAGAGTATATACCTGCTGGATAATATGAATGTATTTGACAATGTAATGACAGCGGCTCTTGCATTGCAGAAAAATTCTCCCCAGCTTGTAAAAAAAGCTGAGGAATTGCTGAAAAAAGTCGGAATTACAGAGGAAACATGGAAAAAGTATCCTAACCAGCTTTCAGGAGGTGAACGTCAGCGTGTTGGCATTGTCCGTGCTGTTATCAATGAACCTCAGATTTTGTTTGCAGATGAGCCTACAGGAAGTCTTAATTCAGCTTCAAGCACCGATGTAATGGATATATTTACTGAATTGCACAGCAAGGGACAGAGTATAGTTATGGTTACTCATGACATCAAAACGGCATTGCATGGCAATCGTGTAATTTTCATATCAGACGGTACAGTAATAGGAGAATATGAAATGCCTCTTTATAATACGGATGATTTGAAAAAACGTCGTGAAGGCTTACAGAGCTTCCTTGACAGAATGGGATGGTGAAAGAAATGGGAAAAATTACTCGTCTTTCGCTGGCTAATATCAAAAAGCACAAGTTTGAATTTATTTCCCTGCTTACATTAGTTATGGTATGTATGCTCCTTGTTGGTTCATCTTTGGGAGCGATTTGGGGAATCCGTAATATTTTCCCGAATGTTATGGAAAAGACAGGAAGCTACGAAAACTATATCTTTATTCTTGAAAAGAATTATAATAAGGAATATGAAAACATTCTGAAACAGCATTCTGAGGTAGAAACTGTTACTGCTGTAGATACTTTATGGAGCATGAATACAGGATATATAGATAAAAACGGGAAAGAATCTGCTTTGTATATGGCATTTATTACTGCCGATAATGAAGCGAAAATTTCAAAATCGCCTATGGATTCAACTCTTTCAAGTGAAGAAATAGCTGCCATTGAGCATCCGATATATGCACCATACATTTTGCAGGACAGTATGGGATATAAAGCAGGGGATACATTTGATATTACATACGGTACACGAAAATTCTCATTTACAATTGCTGGATTTTATGAAACAATGATGTTTAATGAAATGATCAGCGGTTTAAAAATGATTGTATCTGAAAAGGACTATCATATTCTTTCAGGACTTCTGCCAAAATATAAAGCTGTTCTATATAATGATAATCAAGGGCAGGGCGGATATGAGCTTATGGATAGCTTTTTGGAGGAATGTGAAGATTATTCTCGTATGGATGTTAAAAGTGGTTTGGTGAGCATTACTTATGGAGATATGAAACTTATGGTTACTTCTTCCGCTGAATTGCTTTTGAATCTTATGATAGTAATGGCGGTGATTATATTTATTTCCGTGGTTGTTATAATCCGTTACAGAATAGCCAATGACATCAAAGAACAGATTGTAAATATCGGCATACTTGAAGCCTTGGGATATACTTCAAAGGAAATTACACGTTCTTATGTAATTGAGTATCTGATTATGGCGGCTGGCGGTGTGCTTATCGGAACAGGGGGATGTTTCCTTCTTACTCCTGTGCTTTTACGTATGGGCGAGTTGATTTCTGCTCACCGTGGCTGCGGCAGTTCAAATCCTCTTATGATTTTTCTGACAGGAATTGTTATACTTGTTTTAGTAGGAATGACAGCTTTTATAAGAGCAAGAATGGTGCGTAAATATCCTCCTGTTCAGGCATTCAGAAAGGGACAGGGAGATCACCGCTTTGGCAGAGAATTTTTCCCTTTACGCAAAACAAAATACAATGTACACCTTAGACTTGCACTCAAAGGCTTTTTCCAGAATTTCAAGCAGAATATAGGACTGACAATTTGTATTACAATTTCTGCTTTGACAGTCGTATTCAGTTTTATTATTTCCAGCTTTTTTGGCGACGGACTTAATACTATAGCTTCAATTTCGGGTATAGAGATGAGTGACCTTCATCTTGAAATTATGCCATATGCTGACGGTGATGTGTTAGCAGATGAGCTGGAAGAAATGCCTGAAATTCGTAAAGCAACACCTACTTCGGGATACAACACACTCATTACTATTTCAGATTTTAACGAAATAATGCTTCCTGTGGCATTTTCAAGTTTCGATGAAACGGAAAATATTTTCCCCATGGAAGGCCGTTTCCCAGAACATGATAACGAAATTATGCTCAATAATCAAATTGCAACAGTTAAGAAAATTAAGGTAGGGGACAGCCTTACACTTGAATATCTCAACGTGAAAAAAAGCTATCTTGTTACAGGAATTGTGACTTCTGTTACCAACGGCAATATGAATCTTTACATAACTGAGGACGGTATGAAGCGTATTAATCCTACCTATAAACCTGATGTTATTGAAGTATACCTTGAAGAAGGCATAGATGCTCAGGAATTCCGTAAAACTCTTACAGAGAAATACGGAAGAAGCCTTTCCGATGCGGCAAGCAGTAAAGCTGAAAACGGTACTTATGAAGAACGTATCCGTGCAGAGGCAGAACAGCAGATTGCGGAGTTAATGGCGTCAAACGGTGCGACTCATATTGAGTATTCCATTCGGTTTGGTGATACTATTATTTCAGGCAATAGCAGTAATTTTGTAGTCAGTGCAATTACAAATATGGGAGAAATTATGAGAACACAGCTTGGAAGTTCCTGTACGGCAATTCGTATTGTAACAGCAGTATTTATGGTGATTTCGGCAGTAGTGGTTATGATAATCCTGTTTATTCTTATGGAGTCTGCTATTCGCCGTGACCGCAGAGAGTTTGGCATAATGAAAGGCCTTGGCTACACTTCACGTGAACTTATGTTTCAGCTTGCCTGCCGCATTGTACCGTCAGCTGTATTCTCTGTGATTATCGGAACGGTAATCGGAGTTACGATGACAGACCTGCTGACAAGCATTATTGGAGTTGTAAAAGTAAATATTCCGCAGGTAATTGTACTTGATATAGTTATGCTGATATTCTGTTTTGTATGTGCTTATGTTGGTGCAAGAAAAATCAAGACAATTTCAGTATACGAGCTTATGACGGAATAAGGAGGAGCAAGATGAAAAAATACAGAATAATTTCATTGTTTGCAGCTGTAATGGTTGCATCAATAACAGCTTTGCCTGCAATTGCAGCAGAACAGGCGGATAATACTAATGAAACAAATGAAAAAGTCATTTGTATAGGCTCAGTCAGCAAGATGTTTGCAGCTACAGCTGTAATGCAGCTTGCGGAGCAGGGGAAAGTAGATATTGACGCACCTGTAACAGATTATCTTCCTGACTTCTATATGGCAGATTCTCGTTATAAAGACATAACTGTTCGTATGCTGATGAATCATACATCAGGTATTATGGGTACTACCGCAGGGGATTTTTTGCTTTTAGATGACAGAGATGCACAGCCACACGATACTTTATTGAAAGAACTCAATTCACAGCGTTTAAAGGCAAATCCCGGTGACTTCGGTGCATACTGCAATGACGGTTTCACATTGCTGGAGCTTATTGTAGAAAATGTTACGGATATGACATTCACAGAATATGTTGAAGCAAATATTTGCAAACCTCTTGATATGCAGCAGACAGGTTCAGCATGGAATATGTTCCGAGCAGATAATATGGTTGAAACTTTCATCGGCGGAAATGTTCGTTTTGCTTTGGATTACTGTATGGATATTGGTTCAGGCGGTATTTTCTCCACAGCAGAGGAACTGACACGTTTCGGCAGCACATTTTTCAAAGGTGATAATACGCTGCTTTCTGAACAGTCAAAGAAAGAAATGGCTTCCACCGCAGTTACGGATAAATACGAGGAGGGCTTTGGTCTTGGCTGGGATTCGGTTAATTATGCCGACTATGAAAAAGCGGGAGTTCAGGTTGTCAGCAAGGGCGGAGATGTCATTGGACAGCACGCAAGCCTTGTAATTGCACCCGATGAGGAAATCAGCGTTTCAGTACTTTCCTCGGGAGGCAGCAGTACAGGTAATCAGATTATGGCTATGAAGCTAATGGACATTGCCCTTGCAGAAAAAGGAATTACAATTGAACATCCTGAGCCTCAACCGATGGAAACTCTCGATTCCGTTCCCGAAAAATATCTGTCCTATGCCGATACTTATGTTACAAGCACGGGAATGTGTGTTGTATCATTCCCCAACCAAAAATATATGGAGATTACAGCTTTTTACGGCGATAAGCCTGAAACAAAGCAGTATCTCTACACCACAGAAGATAATTTTGTTCTTATGGACGGCTCAATTGAATCAGGCAGGGCAGTACAGTCAAAAAATCAGTCATTGCTGCACTTTACAAAACGAAATGGCATTGATTATATTTGTTCAGATGATTCTTATGAGTTTGGCGGTTCAGGTAATATGCAGATATCATCATATACTGCACAGCGTGCCGAGAAAGTAAACATCAGCGATGATTTACAGGCTGCATGGGATGCACGAAACGGAAAGAAATATTATTTCTATTCAGGAAAATATTCCAATGTTTATTATTCAGAGTTACCCAGTATAAAATTAAATACCAATTCTGAAATCAAAGGATATGTAAATAACTATAAAATCATAGACAATAATCATTTAGAGGCTGCACTTGTTATGCCGGGAGGCAGAGATTTGCAGGATATTGAAATGCGTATGGAGAACGGTACTGAGATTTTGGATATTACCAATTGTGCCATTGAATTTATTTCGGAAGATGCAATTGAAATGCTTCCCGATGATTTAACTGAAATCCAGCTTCATACAAAACAGGCGGCATGGTTCCGAATAAAAGATACAGGAAGCAGAACGATAAACCTTGATATGCCTGAAAATTCAGCAGTTTATGTTTACGATGCCTATGACAGAATGATTTATTCAAGCTACATGACAGAATACGGCAACGCAGTAACGCTTCCTGAAAACGGAAAGATAGTTTTCATTGGTGAAGACGGCGGAACTATTAAGATAAATTAAGGCAGTACCATACGATATTGCCTGAAAAGGAGAATAATAATGAAGTATCAATGTTTAATGATTGATGACGATGTGACAATTGCAGAAACAACAGCGGAGTATTTCAATTTCTTTGATATAAAAACCGCATACGTGACAGGTTACAATGAAGCAGAAATATTTTTGGAAGAAAATGAAGTATCGCTGCTTCTTCTGGATATCAATCTGGGAGAACGTTCAGGATTTGAACTGTGTAAGCAGATTCGTGCAAAATATGATATGCCGATTTTATTCATCAGCGCACGAACAAGCGATGATGATATTCTCACAGCCCTTAATATCGGCGGTGACGATTACATAAAAAAACCGTATACACTTAATATTCTCCTTGCAAAAGTAAAAGCAATTCTTAAACGATATGAAAACAGCAGCGTCAGACAGCAAATGTCTGACGCCAAAGCTGTTTCCGAAGATAAACAGTCAACGCAGAAACAGGAAAAAGAAATTCTGATAGCTGAAAATATTTATCTTGATACTGCATCACATAAGCTTATCAATAATGGCAATATTTTACCATTGAAAGCAATGGAATATAAGATGCTGCTGTACTTGCTTGAAAATCGTGGCAGAGTTGTTTCAAAGGATGAATTTCTGAAAAATGTATGGGAAGATGAATTTATCGGTGAAGGAACACTTGCTGTTCATATAAGGCATCTTCGGGAAAAAATTGAAGCTGACAGCAATTCTCCGCAGATAATAAAAACTGTCTGGGGAGTAGGATATATCATGGAGGCATGATGTTTATATGAAATACAGTAAAATACTGCTTCTTGTAATTGCAATTATTCTTGCAGGAATGGCATTGTTTGCTACGCTGACATTTTCCTATCAAGATAAAAAGGTAGATACACTTGCATTAAATGACCTGACAGAAACTGTAAAAGAAAATTGGGGAGAACTTGAAACTGTTGATTTGAGTGGTTTTAAGACGGAAATGCTCGTATTCAATAGCGAAAATATGGTTGTTTATTCAACAGCTGTACAGGATTTGAAAGATATAAATTCTACAGAGGAAGCAATGCAGAACGAATGTCTTTGTTTGAGTGTTCATGATGAAAGCAGATTTTTTGGAACAATTGTAATTCCTGATCCTGCAAAAACAAGTTATAATGCTATAAGGCTCAGGTTATTGGTATCATCGGGCATTTTATTATTGATTATAATTACAGCAGTTCTCATATACGGTGTTTATGTCAGATTGACAATTATCAGACCATTTCACAAAATGGAGCAGTTTGCAGTTAATGTTGCAAACGGCAAACTTGATGAGCCGTTAATGCTTGCACAAAATAATCTATTTGGAAAATTTACAGAAAGCTTTGATATTATGCGTGAGGAACTGAAAGCTTCACGCCGCCGTGAAACTGCATTGAAGCTTAAAGAAAAGGAAATGATTGCATCTCTCAGTCATGACCTTAAAACGCCGATTACAGGAATAAAGCTGCTGTGTGAACTTTTGCATGTAAAGGTTAAAGATGAATATCTGCTTGAAAAAATCAACAATATCAATCAGAAAGCAGAGCAGATAAACGTGCTTGTCAATGACCTGCTGACATCTTCTTTAGATGATCTTGGAGAAATTCAGGTAGAATGTCGTGATGAATCATCCGAGATTTTACATCAATTGTTGTCGGAACTGGATACAAGTACGCTTGCACGGGAGAGTAAAATCCCTGAATGTATGATACTTGTGGATAAGACAAGACTTTCTCAGATTATCGGCAATATCATAGGCAATTCCTATAAATATGCAGGAACAGTTATTGACGTTGGCTATAAAATCCGAGAGGGTTATCTTGAAATGTCATTCCGTGATTATGGCACAGGTGTTCCAAAAGATGAAATCAGTCTTGTAACTGCACGTTTTTATCGTGGAAGCAATGCTTCTGAAAAAGACGGTTGCGGTCTGGGTTTGTATATTTCAAGTATGTTAATGGAAAGAATGAATGGTGAGCTTATATGCTCTCATCGTGAGGACGGTTTCTTAGTAACGCTGTTAATTCCTCTTTCTTGAGTATTGAGATTTTATGAACAAGCATATTTAGCAGTACCATAGAATTAGAAAATACATGAGTTATAAAATAATTTTTGTGATTGATATTTTTGAAAAAATGATTAATGAAATTCCATACCAAACGCATGAGTAAAAAAACGGTAACAAAAAGGTTTACAAAAGGAAAAGGAAGTGGTAAAATAGAATAAAAAAGGAAAAAGGAGCAAAAAGAATGGAAGAATTTATAAAATGGCTGGAATGCATAGAAGATAACAGACAGCAAAGCAAGATAC
>JAFSBM010000221.1 GCA_017437285.1 Ruminococcus sp.
TATTGCTCCACCAATTATACCTTGCCAAAAAGACGAAAGTAGAAAGGAAATTTATCAAGGAAGAAAAATGCAGGAATGCTACCGCATTTCAAGTTTTTCTGACGCAGAGAAATTTTCTTTATGCCGAGTATTTGACGGCAAGGTTTAGTTGGTGGAGCAATAATACCAATTCCTGAAATGTTAGCAGACAAAGATGATGAGCAGAAATGATGTATGTCAAGGCGGACGACGAAAGCATACTTCCGTATGGTGAGGAAGTCCAACGACGGCATACGTCATTTATGCCATTAGATTTGTCCGCTGTTGTTTTAGGGATTGGTATAAGTGCTGTCATTAATAATACCCCTCAGCACTTCAAAAGGTTGCATAAAATTTAAAAAAATTTTTTTCGACACTTTTTTTCAATTCGGCAACTCAACCGAATTTACATATATAATATCATATTTGGTTATATTTGTCAAGCATCTGTATATAATTTTCATATATACACTAAATACCACCGTGTAAAGCCATTTGTTTTATGTAAGATTAATAAAAAATCCCCCTCAGATTGCTCCGAGAGGGATTTGTAATAATCGTTACAGCATATTTGCAATGCCACATATCACTATGCAGCACCGCTATTCAACGTCTTAAATTAGTCCTGTCCGTAGAGAGTTGTAAGACGTGTAAGATAATCGTATCTGTCCTTAGCGTTAGCAACAGCAGCGTCAAAGAGCTTTTCAGCACGCTCAGGGTTAGCACGTGCAAGTGAATTGTAACGTACTTCGCCCATGAGGAAGTTCTTGAACTCGTCTGTGTTAGGAGCCTTGGAATCAAGGATGAATGGGTTCTTGCCCTCTTCCTTGAGTGCAGGATTGTATCTGTAAAGGTGCCAGTAGCCAGCCTCAACAGCCTTCTTCTCCTCAGCCTGAGCTGTAGCCATACCTGTCTTGATACCGTGGTTGATACAAGGAGCATAGCAGATGATGATTGAAGGACCGTCATAAGCCTCAGCCTCAGCGAATGCCTTGATACACTGGTTCATATTTGCACCCATAGCAACGTGTGCAACGTATACGTAACCATAGCTCATTGCGATACCTGCAAGATCCTTCTTCTTAACAACCTTACCAGCAGCAGCGAACTGTGCAATAGCACCTGTAGGTGTAGACTTGGAAGCCTGTCCACCTGTATTTGAGTAAACCTCAGTATCGAATACGAGGATATTTACGTTCTTACCGGAAGCGATAACGTGGTCAAGACCGCCGAAACCGATATCGTAAGCCCAACCGTCACCACCGAGAATCCACTGTGACTTCTTGGAGAGATAGAGTTTCTCAGCAAGGATAGCCTTAGCGTCATCACAGCCGCAAGCTTCGAGAGCAGCAACAAGCTTATCTGTTGCTACGCTGTTAGCAGCACCGTCATTGTATGTTTCAAAGTACTCAGCGATAGCAGCCTTAACGTCTGCACACTCAGTCTTAGCCTCGAGAGCCTTAACCTTCTCAGTAACTCTTGCTCTGAGTGTTTCCTGAGCGAGGTACATACCGTAACCGAACTCAGCATTATCCTCAAAGAGTGAGTTAGACCAAGCGGGACCTCTGCCCTGCTTGTTAACTGTGTAAGGAGTTGAAGGAGCAGAACCACCCCAGATTGAAGAACAACCTGTAGCGTTAGCGATCATCATTCTGTCGCCGAAGAGCTGTGTAGCAAGCTTAGCGTAAGGTGTTTCACCACAACCAGCACAAGCACCTGAGAATTCGAGGAGTGGCTGTCTAAACTGTGAGCCCTTAACTGTGTCAGCCTTGAACTTAGCAGCAACCTCTGCCTTTTCGTCGATAGTTGTACCGTATGCGAATACTTCCTGCTGATCCATCTGTGAAGCGATAGGCTTCATAACGAGAGCCTTCTCCTTAGCAGGACATACGTTAGCACAAACGCCGCATCCTGTACAGTCAAGTGTAGAAACAGTCATCATGTACTTAAGACCGCCCAAAGCAGGCTTGAAGTCAACAATCTTAGCAGCCTCAGGAGCATTTGCAGCCTCTTCCTCTGTAAGAGCAACAGGTCTGATTACAGCGTGAGGACAAACGTAAGCACACTGGTTACACTGGATACAATTTGCAGGAATCCACTCAGGAACATCTACAGCGATACCACGCTTTTCGAATGCAGCAGAACCCTGTGGGAATGTACCGTCAGCCATGTCTACGAATGTAGAAACAGGGAGAGTATCACCCTTCTGAGCGTTGCAAGGAATCTGAATCTTGTTTACGTAATCCTGGAGGTTCTTGTCCTCGCAAGTTACAGCAGCTACGCCCATCTGTGTATCAGCAGCGTCAGCCCATGAAGCAGGAACGTCAATCTTAACGATGTTCTGGTGACCTGCGTCGATAGCATTCCAGTTCTTCTCAACGATATCCTGTCCCTTCTTGCCGTAAGAAGCCTCAGCAGCAGCCTTCATGTAGCCAACTGCCTCCTCGAAAGGAATGATGTTAGCAAGCTTGAAGAAAGCAGACTGGAGGATAGTGTTGATACGTGTACCCATACCAGTTTCCTTACCAAGCTTTACACCGTCGATTGTGTAGAAGTTGATGTTGTTCTGAGCGATATATCTCTTAACCTGACCCGGGAGGTTAGCGTCAAGCTCCTCAGGAGTCCAGATTGTGTTAAGGAGGAATGTACCGCCTGGCTTAATATCAGAAACCATATCATACTTGTCGATATAGCTCTGGTTGTGACAAGCTACGAAATCAGCCTTATTGATAAGGTATGTAGACTTGATAGGTGTTTTACCGAAACGGAGGTGGGAAATAGTTACACCGCCTGACTTCTTTGAGTCATATGCAAAGTAAGCCTGTGCATAGAGGTCTGTGTGGTCGCCGATGATCTTGATAGAGTTCTTGTTAGCACCAACAGTACCGTCTGAACCGAGTCCCCAGAACTTACAAGCTGTTGTGCCTGCAGGAGCAGAGTCAGGGTTAGCCTCGAGAGGAAGTGAAAGGTTAGTAACATCGTCCTCGATACCGATTGTGAATCTTGCCTTAGTTTCGTTCTTGAATACAGCAACGATCTGAGCAGGAACTGTGTCCTTGGAACCAAGACCGTAACGGCCTGTGAATACAGGTGTATCATTGAACTTTGTACCCTTGAGAGCAGCTACTACGTCGAGGTAGAGAGGCTCGCCGAGTGAACCTGGCTCCTTAGTTCTGTCGAGAACAGAAATTCTTTTAACAGACTCAGGAATAACTTCAACAAGCTTTTCAGCAACGAAAGGTCTGTAAAGACGAACCTTAACAAGACCGTACTTGCCGCCTGCAGCGTTGAGGTAGTCAATTGTTTCTTCGATTGTCTCGTTAACTGAACCCATAGCGATGATGATATGCTCAGCATCAGCAGCACCGTAGTAGTTAAAGAGCTTATAATCTGTACCGATAAGGTCATTTACCTTGTTCATGTAATCCTCAACGATAGCAGGGAGAGCATCGTAGTACTTGTTGCAAGCCTCACGAGCCTGGAAGAAGATATCAGGGTTCTGAGCAGTACCACGGAGAACAGGAGCCTCTGGGTGGAGAGCCTGGTCACGGAATCTCTGTGCAGCATCCTTGTCGAGGAGTGAGTAGAGTGTTTCGTCATCCCATGTTTCAATCTTCTGGATTTCGTGTGATGTACGGAAACCGTCGAAGAAGTGGAGGAAAGGAACTCTGCCCTTGATTGTGGAAAGGTGAGCTACAGCACCGAGGTCCATAACTTCCTGTGCAGAACCTGAGCAAAGCATTGCATAACCTGTCTGACGGCAAGCGTAAACGTCGGAGTGGTCACCGAAGATGTTAAGAGCGTGTGAAGATACGCAGCGAGCAGAAACGTGGATTACGTTAGGAAGAAGCTCACCTGCAATCTTGTACATATTAGGAATCATCAGGAGAAGTCCCTGTGATGCTGTGTATGTAGTTGTAAGTGCACCTGCGGAAAGTGAACCGTGAACTGTACCGGCAGCACCAGCCTCAGACTGCATTTCTGCAACTGTTACAGGCTGTCCGAAAAGGTTCTTCTTGTCCTTTGCAGACCAGCTGTCAGTAACCTCAGCCATAACAGATGAGGGAGTGATAGGATAAATAGCAGCAACGTCGGTAAAGGGATATGACACCCAAGCAGCGGCGTTATTACCATCCATGGTTTTCATTTTTCTTTTGATTGCCATTGGTAATGACCTCCATTAAAAAATTTTTTCAGTTTTTGCCTGTTAAAAATGTAACAATTAAGTTTCACTTTAACTCGGCATACAACTTCATTTATAATTATACCACAAAGTAACCGCTTTGTAAACAATTTTTCGTCACACAATTACAATTTTTGTTAGCATTATAAAACAACGTATTTTTGAAATATTTGGCTAATTTGCTAAAAAGAAATAGCCGTTTGTTGTGAAAAGTTACAAATCGCAGATTTTTTTTAGAAATTTGCTTGACGGATTTCGGGAAATACTGTATAATATCAATAGTGGTAAATATTTTATGAACTATTTATCACTCGTTTTGTTGTCTCCTTTCTTTTGTTCTACACATTTATGTCTTTCTTATTTTTAGAAGCCCGATTTTTCGGGCTTCTTTTTTTGTATGTGGATTTCAGCTTTTAGCTGTTAGCCGTTAGCCATTAGCTTTTATGCAATGCGTAATTCGTAATGCGTAATGCGTAATTGTTTGAAAGGTGCAGAGATAGGCTGTGCCGTGTCCGCAGTTTCGGTACGAAATTCAGGTTTTTTCATAATCTTACGGGCAGATAACATCTGCCAGCTAAAGGCTAGTAGCTAATGGCTATAAAACAAAAAAGGACGGCAGAAAAAAATTCCACCGTCCATAATTCTTAATTCTTAAATTAATCCGTTATTCCCAAAAGGCTAAAAGCTAATAGCTAAAGGCTAACGGCTTTTAAAATAATTACGCATTAAAATGCCTTATTCGCCTATAAATTCAGTCTGACCGAAAACGAGAGTATTCAGAATAAACTCAAATTCATCGGCATACTCATCATATTTATCCGTGCCAAAGAAATTATTTGAAATCACATAGCCGTTTTCATAGCCGTAGAACTGCCATTTTCCCTCTATGCTGTACTTTTCAGCCTTGTAACCGTTGACGGTCACAGGGAATATATCGTAGGATTCACGGACAGAAAATGAACTGTGCCACGTTATGTCAATTCCCGTTTCCTCCCCTTTCGGGATAAATCTGAATCCCCAGTCCGTAAAATCACCCTCTGTGGGATATTCAATCTGCTTAACCGTCCAATCCTTTGACAGAAGAACGGTAAATCCCTCGCTTACAGCAGGATTATCGCAGACAAAATTATTGATTTTGCCCTCGTATGCAGCTTTTTTCACTATCTCGGCACCATTGGCATCATTAACCATTCCGGGATACGATGAAAGAATATATCCGTCATAGGACACGCTCACTTCATCACCGATACCAAGGCTGTCAATCACAGAATTATCCTTAAAGCTGATACTAAGCAAGGACAAATCCTTTTCATTTATAAGTATACTCTGTGGGGATTTTCTGTAGACAACACCCTCAAGGAAATATTCTTCCTGCTCCTCCGCAGAAGTTTCCACAGTCTGCTCATCGGAATTATCCTGCACAGGCTTTGTATTTTCTGCATTTTCTGTATTTTTTGTATTTTCGTCAGTTACGGGAGCATCGGGATTTTCAGCAGCTGTCGTTGTGGATTCTTCTTTTTTATCGTCATTATCCGTGGATTTTGCCGTAGTTTCGGAATTCGCCTCGGATTTTTCATCAACAGCCGTTGTTTCCTCACGGATTTCCTTTACTTTCGGCTTAGTTGACGCAGGCTCGGTTTCAACCACACGATAGGCATTTTCGTTATTTTCCATAAGGAGATATTCCTCATTTCCGCAGGCTGTCAGAACTGCCGCAGATATAGCCATTGCCGACAAAGCACAAATAATTTTTTTCATTGTATCACCTGAATTTCACTTAAAAATAGAAGCGGTCAACCTCGGTGAGAGTTTCAATATCAGCTGAAATAAAGCAACCCTTAGAAACGGCATACACATAATCTCCGATATAAACAGCACGGCTGCCACCGTAACCGCTATTATCCCCCATACTAAGTTCGCCCTTAAAGGTAAAGTCGCCGTTTTCATAAGAGAAGAACATATATTTACAATCCGGTCTAATATGATTATATTCTTCTACAGTAACAGGCACACCAATAAGATTCTTATTCGGAGCTATAAGAAGTGCTTTTCTATCCCATAATGCCTCTGAATAGATATAACTGTTTTCATCACGGTGAATTGGGTAAAGTCCAACTTCTTTAAGGTCATATGGGTCGGAATTATCAAACATAACAAGCTTTACGCCGTTTTCTACGCCGTTTTCGTCAGCGTCAGCACCAAATCCAAGGAGAAGTCCCTCGTCCCATTTCTGCATATATGTGCTGTAGCCTAAAATCTTGAATTCATCTGTAATAAATGGATTTGCAGGGTCTGAAAGGTCAATTCCAAAGAGAGGGTCAGTCTGCTCATATGTTACAACATAACCCATATTTCCGCTGAAGCTTACTGATTTAATACTCTCATCCTTGCCAAATCCCTCAACGCTGCCCACAATATTCATATCCATATCAAGAACATAGACATTATTGTGGTTTATACGGCGGCTTTCGTAGGGAATATCGAGTGCATCCTTTATGAAATTTCCGTTGTCAGCCCACTTGTCAACAGTTGTGGCAACTCGCAGATAGCCGTTATATTCGCTGAAAGAGAACTGGTCTTTTACAAATCCCTCAACAGTACCGCTTGCCTGTGGAACAATCTGTCCGCCGCCTATTGCGATACGTGTAATATCGGTTTCCTCCCAGCCTGTTGCTGTGTAGAGATTATCCGCAGAGGAATATAAATTACCTGTATAACCTGCAAGAGCCTTTGTATCGCAATGTGTAAACTCACCGCTTACTGTAAGGTCAATGCTTCCAATTACAGTATAGCTCATATATTCATAATTGTCAAGTTCATTTTCGGGAAGAAGTATACTTTCACAGGGAATATACTCAGAGTTATCAACACCACACTTTGGAACGTAGCTTTCAAGGTCATCACTGCCCTCAACTTCGTTCAGATAACCTGTTCTGTATTTTGTAACAAGGTACATATAACCGTCGGGAGCTATACGCACATCGTCATAACTGCCGTCCTGTGTGTATGTGCCGAGGTGCTGAGGCTCATTCTCCTTTGTATAGAAGGAAACAAATGTAGTTGTTTCGTCGTCAAAGAATTGGTACTCTCCGTCATAATCCCAGCCGAACTCTGTATAGGTATCGTGATAAGCGTCCACCGTTCCTACAACTGCAAGCATATCATTGTAAATGTACATATCATTTACAGATATATTTTTCTCCCATTCATCCCCAAGACCGCAGTCATATTCTATATCAAGAGTATATGCGTCTGAAATTTCACCGTCATCAACAGCGGCAACACGCATTGCGGCATAATTTACGCTGTATTTTGACGCCTTTTCATAATTGAAATCATTGAATACATAATAAATTCTCTCGCCGTCAGTTTTTACTATATCAGCTTCGAGGACATTTTCCTCCTGATTGTAAGTGTCGGAATAGTCGTCCTCATCTTCATTTTCTGTAGGTTCTTCGGTTGGTTCTTCTGTAGTTTCTTCCGTCACTTCCTCAGTTGGAGCTTCTGTAGGCTCTGTAACAGTTTCCTCGGTGGCAGCTTCTGTAGTTTCCTCTGTTGCGGGTTCGATTGTACCTTTAATAGAAGTTTTTTTATCTCCCTCTGTTGCGGGTTCGGTCGGTTCTTCAACAGGAGGTAATTCAGGAGATTCCATTTCGGAGTCGCTTCTGTTATTATCGTCACTTCCTATAATAAAATCCTGCTCAGGCTCTGTTTCGCCACCCATTCCGCCGCTTACAACGCTGTCATCACCCTTATATTCCCTATCAGCTTCAGGAACAACTGATTCAACGCCATTTTCCAAAATTTCACCATTAACTATTGCACCGTCTGTCTTAAAGTAGTATTTATCCATATTCTTCTTGGCTTTTTCTACAAGCTTAAATACCTGCTCGTAGGACTCAGCACCTTTCATATATGGACCTTTTGCCTCAATGTTACTATTATTAGATGTTGTAATCTCAACGCTGCTTGCCTCGCTGTCAGCCTGTGAAGATTCGGGACGGCTGCAATTTTCACCGCCTTTTTTCTCACGCTGTATAAGACCTGCTGTTCCCACAGTTGCACCGACAATTACAGCACAGGCTGCGGCTGTTGCAGTTATACGGCCTGTCATAGAAATACGGCTTGAACGCTTTTTTGCAGGAGCTTTTTCGTCAAGCATCTTTTTCATATTTTCGGGAGAAATCTCCTCTGGGATTTCCACATTTTCCATTACTTTTTTCACCTTATCGTCATTGTAATTCATAATAATTCTCCTTTAACCCTCAATTGCCATTCTCAGCTTTTTCTTCGCCCTCGATATGAGTGAACGGACGGTATTTGCATTAATTCCGCATATTTTCGATATTTCGTCCCCTGTGTAGCCCTCAATTACCGACATCGACAGGCACAATCTCGACTGCGGGTCAAGATTGTTCATTGCGTGTTTCAGCTCCGACATTTCGCTGTCGAATTCCACCGCAGGTTCAACCTCCTCCGTCAGTTCCACCGTATCGGCAAAATATTCACGCTGTTTGCGTTTGATTTTTGCCGAAAGTATCCGCATCATCCACATTCGGAAAGCCTTTTCATCACGAAGCTTACCGATTGTGCAGAATGCGTCAAGCACCGTATCGCTGACCGCATCGCAGGCATCGTGGGTATTCCTTAAACTGTACAAAGCAATTCTGTACATATCCTCATACATAAGAGCATAAAGTCGTGAAAATGCCGCAGTATCACCATTTTTAGCAAGACGCACATCTTCATTGAAATTGTTGTTCATATTTTTCACATCCTCAAAGCACTTTTAGTTTGTAAAATCAGCGTTTTCAACCGCTTTCATCAATAAGGTGTCAGATTAAGCTTAATTTGTTGCAGCTAAAGTTATTTTTCAGCATTATGCACAATCACACAATCTATTTATAGTGATTTTTTACATAATTTTAACATTTTGTAAATCCCACCGCAACATCAACTAAAAGTATTATACAAAAAAACTATAAAAAAATCAATACTTTTATGAATTTTTTCATTTTTCTATTGACATACGAAAAAATATATTGTATAATATATTTAGTAAGATTAAAAATTAACATTTTGATAATAATTTGCATGGAAATGAAATTCTGTGCAATAATACTATGAGATAGACAAGCTGTATAGATAGTTATGAGGGAAGTAAAAATTATAATAATGCGGCATTTTTGATGCCTAACAAAAGTATACAATAAGGAAAGAGGTCTTTTTTATGAACAATCTTGTTAAAAAAGTAACAAGTATTTTGTTATCCGCTGTTTTTACTCTGACAGCATTTCTCCCTACACCTTTTAAAGAGAAAATAACGGAAGCTGACGCATATTCAAATGCTGATCTTTTCGTGGATACCGCAAAGCTGCACGACTACATCTCAGGCAGTTCAAATGAAGCAACTGCCCACTACGGCGTAAGTGAGGCTCCATGGTGTGCAATGTTTATACACCTGATTGCCTACCGCTGCGGTCTTGGAGATAAAATCCCAAAGCTTGCATACTGCGATAATCAGTATTACACAGTAGACGGCGTTCAAATGGAGGGCTACAGAAGTTACTACGAACGAATAGGTCAGTTCCTCGATGCACGGGATTATCTTCTGCCCGAAATCGGTGACCTCGTCATCTTCGATTCATCTTCTGATTTCGACGGAAAAGGCGACCACATGGGAATCGTTATTGACATCGACACATACACAGGTCTTATTTATACAATTGAAGGCAACGGCAAAGGCAATAAGGTTGTATATGAACAGTATCCCTATTTCGATTCTTCAATTATCGGCTATTGCCAGACTAAGCTTGATTCAAATACTGAATCAATTACACCTGCACCCCCTGTTACACCACCCGAGCCGATAGGTCCTGAAGCTCCTACTGTGGACATCAACAATACAATCTCATGGGAAGTTACAAACCCTGAGGGCTGCAATATCAGATACACTCCCAACGGCGATGTTATCGGTCTTATCTTGCCAAATACTATCCTTACAAGCGTTCCTGAAAACAATCAGGGCGAATGGATTTACGTAAAAGCTGCCAATATGGAAAACGGCGGAATTCATGACGGTTACGTTCATTGTTCTGACGTTGCACCCGAAAGCGATAACCCACCCGTAACCACTACGGCTATTTCCACAACTGTCACAGAAACAACTACAACTACCGTAGTTTCTTCAACAGAATCAACTTCATCCGAAACTTCATCCGAAACTTCAACAGCAAGCACTACATCAGCTGTATCAGAATCATCTGCAACATCTGCATCAACAACAGCTGTTACATCATCAACAACTGTAATGTCAACAACAACTGCGACTTCTGCACAGCCGCAGGCTCCCGTTGTGCCTGAAAATCCCACTACAGCTACACACTATATTTCATGCCTCATTGGTGCAAACGGCAGAATAACTCCCGAATTTGCAAAAGATAACATTGCAAGAATTGTTGATACTGACACTCTGCTTATTGTAAATCACTACGAAAACGGTTTCGCATACTGCACACTCCCTGACACAGGCGAAACATATTATATCCACCAATCAGTTATGTCACCACTCCCCACAAGCGAAGATGACTACACGGAATGTGCAAGAATGAGCCATTATGTATCCTCCGACTGCGGTGTAAATCTCCGTGCAAACGGTGATTACAACGGCGAAATTCTCTGTATTCTCGATACATATCAGCCTATCTCTGTCCTCACCTCCCCCAACGAGCTGGGATTTGTATTTGTGGAATTCACATTCGGTGACGGAGTAATTCACAACGGCTACGTTCACATTGACTATATTACTGCATATTGATACTACTGCTCCCCAGACTAAACTTTGCTGTCAAAACTGTCAAATTTTCAGCACGATATCATTAGCGAAGTAATACTATTAACAAAACTACAAGTATAGGTTGCGACAACCTCCTAAAAGCAATGCACTGCCGCACAGAAAATGTGCGGCAGTGCATTTTTTAAGCGATTTCTCTTTGTGCATTTGTAACACATTTCTCAGGAATTTTATGTATATTTTCTACCGCAAAATCCGTTTTTCAATATTGAGAACAAGAGAGAAAAGGAGAAAAACACAGAGAATTAAAGAGAAAGTAGGGTATAGATTAAAAAAAATCCAAAAAAACCATTGACAACCGCTGACTTTTCGTGTATAATAATTATTGTCGCTGTCAGAGATGCGTAAAATCGTCATTTTTGACCAACGGAAACTTTACGTTTCCCACAAACAAAAAATATTCAGGAGGAAAAAATTATGTCTACTACTATGGCAAAGCCAGCTGAAGTAAGCAGAACTTGGTACATCCTTGACGCTGCCGGACAGCCTCTCGGTAGAGTTGCTGCTAAGGCTGCTCATATTCTCAGAGGCAAGCATAAGCCCACATACACTCCCCACGTTGACTGCGGAGATCACGTTATCGTTATCAACTGCGAAAAGGCTATCCTTACAGGAAGAAAGCTTGAGCAGAAGAAGTACTACTGGCACACAGGCTGGATTGGCGGTCTTAAGTCCATTTCTTACAAGGATATGATGGCTAATCAGGCTGACAGAGCTATGACAATCGCTGTAAACGGTATGCTCCCCAACAACTCCCTCGGCAGAACTCAGATTAAGCGTCTGAAGGCTTACAAGGGTGCAGAGCATAAGCACGAGGCTCAGAAGCCCGTTGCTTACACACTTTAAGGAGGTGCTTTAAAATGTACGAATCAAAGGTAAAATACTACTACGGAACAGGCAGAAGAAAGCACTCCGTTGCAAGAGTTAGAATCTACCCCGGTACTGGTAATGTTACAATCAACGGCAGAGGTATCGACGATTACTTCGGTCTTGAAACTCTCAAGCTCATCGTTCGTCAGCCACTCGCTCTCACAGATAACCTCGACAAGTTCGACATCGTTTGCACTGTTACTGGCGGCGGTGTTACTGGTCAGGCTGGTGCTATCCGTCACGGTGTTTCCAGAGCTCTCCTCGAATTCGATGCTGAGCTTCGTCCTGCTCTCAAGAAGGCTGGATTCCTCACTCGTGACCCAAGAATGAAGGAGAGAAAGAAGTACGGTCTCAAGGCTGCTCGTCGTGCTCCTCAGTTCTCAAAGAGATAATTATATCCCTACTGGGACTTATACAAAATCCCCGATCCTGCACGGTTCGGGGATTTTTTTGTAGTATTTGGAATGACTGAAAATCAAGCGATATTCAACAAATTGTCCAACAGGCTGATATCCGCAGTACTATTTCGTGGAACGAGCAAATTCAGCAGTTTTTCGGCACATAAATCGACAAATATTGAATAACGCAACAAAAGGGAGCGAACAGCTCTTTTACACATAAATCCCCTGTGCGGCAGATGATATACATTGTCGTTCAGGGGATTTTCATTTTCAATTCATCGCATTAAATTTTGGGAATTTTCCTGTTAAGAGCATTAAGATTATTTTCGCCGATAATACTTCTATACCCGAGCGAAGTCCTTTTCATATGCATAGCAAGCTTATCGCTTGCAAGGGCTATAAACTCAGAATTTGTAGGACGGCTTGTGAAATTTTCTGTGTTACAGCCGAAAAACTCATTTATCGCCGTTTTATCATTTCTGTTCCACGCAATTTCAAGAGCGTGGCGGATTGCTCTTTCGACTCGTGCAGATTCTGTCTGATGAATTTCAGCTACACGGGGATAGAGCTTTTTTGTAACAGCTTCCAGATATGAGGGGTTTGCCGTACTTTCAAGAATTGCAGTACGCAGGAATTTATACCCTTTAATATGAGCAGGAATGCCGATATTTCTTATAAGGTTTGTGACTAAAAGCTCAGCATCGTCACATTCATTATTATATTTCTTTACAGCAACAAGCTTGACAGTATTTGCGATTTCATCATAATTCAATGGTTTTGACAATACATAAGCCGCACCGTTTTCTATAAGCTGACGGGAAATAAAATCGTTCTCTACCTCGGAAATAACGATAAACTGAGGAGTACTTGTTCCGTTTGCATTGACCTTACGCATAATCTGTGCAGCATCTGAATGATTGAGCGAAAGGTCTATAATAACTACGTCGGGGCAATCTCTTGCAATAGAGTTGAGGATTACTTCTGCGTCTTTTTTTCTTGTATATGCGTAAATATTATTTTCGTTAAGTTTTGATGCTATACGAATACCATAGTCAGCAGTATCGTCGCAGACAAACACCTTTAAAACAGGGGTATCCTTGTTCATTTCATTTCTCCCTTACATATTTTTTCTGAGCTTCAAAAGTATATTTCTATTTTCATGAAGCGTACTTTTGGAGTTTTCTTGAGTATTTCAGAAAATAAGCGTATAACTCCCAATCATATTAAAATTCTAACACATTTTAAAGGAGATGTCAATAGAAAAAACGAAAACGTGTCGAAAACATCATATATAGCCAATCGAAAGACGTTGATTTGTGACTTTTGAAGTCGTATTTTGTCTTAATTTGTCGATAACTTATGGGAAAATTTTTCCAAAATTTCTTTTAATTCCGCTTTATTCGTCAAGATATGCGGTAAATTCAGTTTTTTCTGTATAAAAGTGCAAGAAAAATTATCCCAGTCGCAGTATCAGCTTGTAATATGAAAATAACCCTGCCAATTCTGACAGGGTTATAATTTTACTTTTTCTCATGGGGCAGTATACCACCCATAGTTGTCAATTCCGTATGTACGCCGCCGAATTCATTTTTTTCCTTGTTGTTCTCCTTGCCATTTTCGTGAGGAGGAAGAATTTCCTTATCATCATTTTTTTCGAAATGTGGTGTTTCGTTTTCAAACGGCAGAGGCGGTGTATCTGTAGGATGTACTGCAACAGGAGGAACGTCCACAGGCGGTGTATCCACTGGCGGAGTATCCGCAGGCGGCACAACCACAGGTGTTGTGGGAGTTTCCACAGGCTCTTCCTTTTTGACAGGCGGAACAGGTTTCTCCACAGGCTTTGTTTTCACCGTATGAACAGGCTTTTCCGCCTTTGCAGCAGCAGTTGTTATTTCAGCTGTCGGCTTTTCATGAGGCAGCTTATCAGCTTTATCCTCACGCTTCGACGGCTTCTTCTCATCGTGGATATTTACCTTTATATCGTGCTTTGGAAGTTCTGTTTCAAGCTTTGATTTAATATCTTCAACCTTTTCATCACTTTTAGCCTCAACATAAATTTCAACAGTATCCCCTGCTGAAATATACCCCTCTGAAATTTCTGCCTGTAAAATTTCATTGGCAGCCTCAACGTTATCCTTACCCTTTATATTCACCTTTTCGATGATTTTTGAGCCGTATTCGTTATCACTTTCGATACTAAGCACCTTGCCCGAACTATTCAGCGTCATGCTGATAGCTGTATCAGATGCAAAGGTAACAGTTGAACATGGTTTCAGATTTTTATTATAATACGAATAGCAAGGGATTGAAATTACGCCGATACACGCAGCTGCGGCAACAATTGTTTTGATTATTGTCATTACAGGCTTTCCGTCTTTGTACTTATCCGACAAAATCACAGGATTTGTGACAGTCTGTCCTACTTCGTAATTGAGATTTGCAGCAAAATAGAATTTGCTCTCCTCGTCCATAAGCACAGCGTAACCTTTAGTGCATTGCATAACTACATATTTCATCATCCCTCACCGCCTTTCAATACCTGCATAATATGCCCTCTCATAATTTCGTAGCCGTTTGTGCAAATCAAAAGCACCGCTACAAGATATCGTCTATGTCTTTCAAGTGTTTTTCTTTCAACTCCTGACCCGTCAGCAAGAGCTGCAAGAGGAACTCTTTTTGTGCGTAGAAAATCTGCTAAAATCTGGGGATTATTCCTTGCATAGCGGACAGCCTTTCCGCATATTTCAAGAGTTCTTCGTTGTTTCGGGGAATTCTCGGCAATATCGGTAAAAGAAACGCCGAATTCCTCCATTTGTGCCGACAACTCAGCAATTTCCTGCTTTGTAGCTTCACGGATTTCATTTTCGCTGAATTCATCACGGCTATCACTGATTGTATCAACAAGCTCGTTTTTATTTTCCTCATCGGGCATATTCAGGGAAATATTACCCATATTCCGCTTTTCCCGACGGTAATAGTCAATAAGTCGATTTTTTATCTGTAAAGCTGCAAATTTCAGAAATGAGCCACGGAGTTTTGAGTAATTGCGGATAGCCTCATAAAAGGCAAACATCGCAATACTCAATTCGTCATCGCTCTGTTCGGGGGAGCGATTGATGAATTTAGCCGTTTCCGACTTTATAAACGGCATATAATCAGATATAAGCGCATCTGATTCTGATTTATCATTTTTTGCAAGAGCAACTCTTACGGCAATCTCATGAGTTTCGGAGTCCATTTCTGCACCTCCAGTTATTTATAGTATACGTAAGGATTTCAAAAAAATCGGTGTATTTTCTTTATTATATAATAAAAAAATCTGAAAGTCAATGGATAAATTCTAAAATCCGAAAAATATAACGAATTTTGAAATTTTTCAAATTTTTTCAAAAAAATTTTTCAGATACCCCACTTTTGGGATTTGACCTCCGTAAACTATAGACATAAGGACACGGAAAGCAGATGAAACCTCGAGGCATCAGCTGAGCCGTAGAATTTATCGTTAATAAAGGGTACTCTAAAAACAGAACACAAGCGGAATTAAACTATGTGGACGGTTTTTAGAGGTTACCATAAGATTTAAGGAGTGTTTATTATGAATTACAAGAAAATTACAGCTGCAATTACAGCTATTTGCTTACTTTCAGTTGCTACAGGAGCTACAGCTCTCGCTGCAAAGAACATCGCAACAGATTCTGCTGAGGACAGCGTAGTAACAGAAGAAACAACAGAAGAAACAACTGAAGAAGCAACTGACGAGGAAGCTGCTGAGGACGAGGAAGCTGCAGATGCTCCCGAAGTTGAAGCTCCCGAGGCTGAGAAGCCTGAGAAGCCTGAAAAGCCTGTTCCTCCTGTAGTTGAGGACGAGGAAATCACAGAGGGCGAAGAAGTTGAGGAAGACACAGAGAAGCCTGAAAAGCCTGCTAAGCCTGCAAAGAAGGCTGACAAGAAGGAAATCGTAGAGATGATCAATGTAACATTTGATTTTGAAACTGCTGATTTCGTTGACGATGATGCTAAGGCTGCATGGTTTGAGTTCTGCCTCAACAACCTTGAGGACGCTGCTCCTAAGGCTGATAAGCCCGCAGCTGACAAGAACGCTGACAAGCCTGTAAAGGTTAAGACAGATAAGAAGGCTATCATTGAGAAAATCAACGCAACATTTGACCTGGAAGCTTGCAGCTTCATTGATGATGATGCAAAGACAGCTTGGTTTGAGTACTGCACAATTCTCAACACAAAGCCTGAAAAGCCTACAGCTCCTGCACCTGAGGTTGACGAGGACGGCAACGTAATCAAGCCTGAAAAGCCCACTGCTCCTGCACCTGAGGTTGACGAAGACGGCAACGTAATCAAGCCTGAAAAGCCCACTGCTCCTGCACCTGAGGTTGACGAGGACGGCAATGTTATCAAGCCTGAAAAGCCCACTGCTCCCGCACCTGAGGTTGACGAGGACGGCAATGTTATCAAGCCTGAAAAGCCTACTGCTCCTGCACCTGAGGTTGACGAAGACGGCAACGTAATCAAGCCTGAGAAACCTGCAAAGACTGAAAAGCATGAGAAGCCTGCAAAGGGACCTCATCACAAGGACGAAGTTCAGGAAGATTCTGACATCACAGTTGACGAAACAATTGACGAAACTGTAACAGAAGAAGTTACAGAATAAGCAATTCCTCATTAAGGCAATACCGCACAGAGTCTGTGCGGTGCAGCCTTCATATTCCGCAGTATCGCTATATGTGATACTGTTCCCCCTCATCACGTACTATACTATTGCTCCCCTGATGGTGCTGTATAAAGTCTGTTCCAAATTTATACTAATCGTTGATATGCAAAAGCGTATCAGTGGATGTCTGCACAATCCAAATTCACATTTTCAATAGACTTTATACTGTCACCTCCTTTTTAACTCCCCTGTCATCCCCACATGACTGAGGGAGTATTTTTTTGCCTTATACAAAAACAACCCCGCCTCGCTCACAGCAATATGAGCATTGCTGTGAAACTCAGGTGGGGTTATTGCGATATTTCATTTAGAGATGCCCTTTAATCTTTGGTATACTGAAATCAAGTATATTGAAATTATCACTGCCAAGAATACCTCTGTAGCCAGATGAAGTCCTTTTCAAGTGCATCGCAAGCTTATCACTTGCAAGGGCAATAAACTCGGAATTTGTAGGACGGCTTGCAAAATTTTCCACATTACAGCCGAAAAATTCATTTAAAGCAGTTTTATCATTTCTGTTCCACGCAATTTCGATAGCGTGGCGAATTGCTCTTTCAACCCTTGCAGATTCAGTCTGATAAATCTCTGCAACACGGGGATAGAGCTTTTTAGTTACAGAGTCGAGATATTCAGGATTAGCGGCACATTCTAAAATAGCTGTACGCAAAAATTTATAGCCTTTTATATGTGCAGGAACGCCGATATTTCTTATGAGATTTGTGACTAAAAGCTCCGCATCGTCACAATCATCACTATATTTTTTAACAGCAACAAGCTTGACAGCATTTGTAATTTCATCATAATCCAATGGCATTGACAGCACATAAACTGCACCATTTTCTATAAGCTGACGGGTAATAAAGTCGTTTTTGACTTCGGAAATAACGATAAACTGAGGATTTTTTATTCCGCCTGCATTGACCTTACGCATAATCTGCACCGCATCGGAATCTTTCAGCGTCAGGTCTGTTATAACCACATCGGGGGAATCTTTTGCAATAGAGTCGATAATTACCTGTGTTTCATTTCTTCTTGTATAAGCGTAGACGTTGTTTTCATTGAGTTTAGATGCTATACGAATACCATAATCTGCCTTATCATTGCAGATAAGCACTTTTAAAACGGGATTTCTTAAGTTCATTTTACATCTCCCCTATTAAAATTATTCTTGCACCATAAGCGTATTATGGGCATAAAAAATCATGTCTGATGTTCTGATTTACGTTATTGCCGGAATACATCTATCACATCTCCAATGCAGCGAAAAAACCTGATTTTATCAAAACAAATACATTTCACCTCATCTGTAAAATTTTATCATATTTTTAAGAATATGTCAATAAGAAAAAACAATAGAATTTAATCCACCGTGTATTTTTGAATCGACTTGTGTCATTCTCTGTCTTTCTATGTCGATTTCAATCGAACAGAAACAAAATATGAAGAAAATTCATTCCATAAATCTCTGAAATCCGACATATCACGACATAAATCGGGGCAATTCTCCCGAAGTTACATAAAAAAACCGCCATTACATTAAATATATTATACTAATCCTGGTGTTTTCCTTTTTATATGGATTATTTCAATTACTGCCCTTTGACCATTTATTGCGATGTATCCAATAAAATTTCTGCTGTCATCTGAAAAATGGTAAAAAACCCTCCCCATTCATAGAACAGGGAGGGTTATTTATTATTCAGAAATCATCAAACGCCGAAGCTAATTTGAATATAAATTCTAAACTTTAATTATCTGAGTGCAGCCTGTGCAGCAGCAAGTCTTGCGATTGGCACACGGAAAGGTGAGCAAGATACATAGTCAAGACCAATCTGGTGGCAGAACTCTACAGATGTAGGATCGCCGCCGTGCTCGCCACAAATACCGCAGTGGAGGTTTGGATTAGCAGGTCTGCCAAGCTTGAGAGCTGTCTCCATGAGCTTACCAACACCAGTCTGATCGAGCTTAGCGAATGGATCGTTCTCGAAAATCTTAGCGTCATAGTAAGCGTTGAGGAACTTACCAGCGTCATCTCTTGAGAAGCCGTATGTCATCTGTGTAAGGTCGTTTGTACCGAAGCAGAAGAAGTCAGCGTTAGCAGCGATCTCATCAGCTGTAAGAGCAGCTCTTGGGATCTCGATCATTGTACCAACTTCGTACTCAAGCTCAACGCCAGCCTCAGCGATAACAGCGTCAGCGTTAGCGATAACAACAGCCTTAACGTACTTAAGCTCCTTAACCTCGCCTACGAGAGGAATCATGATTTCAGGCTTAACATTCCAGTCTGGGTGGTTCTTCTTAACATTGATAGCAGCCTTGATAACAGCCTTTGTCTGCATAGCAGCAATCTCAGGATATGTTACAGCAAGACGGCATCCACGGTGACCCATCATTGGGTTGAACTCGTGAAGTGAAGCGATGAGAGCCTTGATAGCCTCAACGGACTTGCCCTGAGCGTCAGCAAGAGTCTTGATATCAGCCTCAGTTGTAGGAACGAATTCGTGGAGAGGAGGATCGAGGAATCTGATACATACAGGTGTACCCTCAAGAGCCTCATAGAGAGCCTCGAAGTCAGCCTGCTGCATAGGCTCAATCTTAGCAAGAGCAGCCTCTCTCTCAGCAACTGTATCTGAGCAGATCATCTCACGGAAAGCAGCGATTCTGTCAGCCTCGAAGAACATATGCTCTGTACGGCAAAGACCGATACCCTCAGCACCGAGCTCACGAGCCTTCTTAGCGTCAGCAGGTGTATCAGCGTTTGTTCTTACCTTGAGAGTTCTGTACTTGTCAGCCCAAGCCATGATTCTGCCGAACTCGCCAGCGATCTGAGCGTCAACTGTAGGAATAATACCGTCGTAGATATTACCTGTAGAACCGTCGATAGAAATGAAGTCACCCTCAACGAATGTCTTTCCGCCAAGCTCAAACTTCTTGTTTTCTTCATCCATCTTGATGTCGCCGCAGCCTGATACACAGCATGTACCCATACCACGAGCAACAACAGCAGCGTGAGAAGTCATACCGCCACGAACTGTGAGGATACCCTGTGAAGCCTTCATACCTGTGATATCCTCAGGTGAAGTTTCAAGACGAACGAGAACAACCTTCTCGCCCTTAGCATTCCAAGCCTCAGCGTCCTCAGCTGTGAATACAACCTTACCGCAAGCAGCACCTGGTGAAGCACCGAGTCCCTTGCCCATAGGAGTAGCAGCCTTGAGAGCCTTAGCGTCGAACTGTGGGTGGAGAAGTGTATCGAGGTTTCTTGGATCGATCATAAGAACAGCTTCCTGCTCTGTTCTCATACCCTCATCAACGAGGTCACAAGCGATCTTAAGAGCAGCCTGAGCTGTTCTCTTACCGTTTCTTGTCTGGAGCATATAGAGCTTACCATGCTCAACAGTAAATTCCATATCCTGCATATCTCTATAGTGGTTTTCGAGGATTGAGCAAACCTCTGTGAACTGCTTGAATGCCTCAGGGAACTTTTCTTCCATCTGAGCGATAGGCATAGGAGTTCTAACACCAGCAACAACGTCTTCACCCTGTGCGTTTGTGAGGAACTCACCCATGAGCTTCTTCTCGCCTGTAGCAGGATCTCTTGTGAAAGCAACACCTGTACCGCAATCGTCACCCATGTTACCGAATGCCATCATCTGTACGTTAACAGCTGTACCCCATGAATAAGGGATATCGTTGTCACGTCTGTATACGTTAGCTCTTGGGTTGTCCCATGAACGGAATACAGCCTGAACTGCACCCATAAGCTGCTCCTTAGGATCTGTTGGGAAGTCTGCACCGATCTTAGCCTTGTATTCAGCCTTGAACTGACCAGCGAGTTCCTTAAGATCCTCAGCTGTAAGCTCAACGTCCTGAGTAACACCCTTCTTCTCCTTCATTTCGTCGATAAGCTCTTCAAAGTACTTCTTACCAACTTCCATAACAACGTCGGAGTACATCTGGATGAATCTTCTGTAGCAGTCCCAAGCCCATCTTGGGTTATTGGAAGCCTCTGCCATATAATTTACAACGTCTTCATTAAGACCGAGGTTGAGGATAGTATCCATCATACCGGGCATAGAAGCTCTTGCACCTGAACGAACAGAAACGAGGAGAGGATTCTCCTTATCGCCGAACTTCTTACCTGTAACCTCTTCCATCTTAACGATATACTCGTTAATCTGAGCCATAATTTCGTCGTTGATCTTGCGACCGTCGTCGTAGTAAGCTGTACAAGCTTCTGTAGAGATTGTGAATCCCTGTGGAACAGGAAGACCCATGTTTGTCATCTCTGCAAGGTTTGCACCCTTACCGCCGAGAATTTCACGCATATCTGCGTTACCCTCGGAGAATAAATAACAATACTGTTTTGCCATTGGTATTACCTCCAATATAATCTTAGTGCAGGACAGTCATAGTTTGTCCTATCATACCTATTATATCACAATCCGCCAAAAAATACTATTCGGTAAAACTCAGAAATTAACAATAATTTCCTATAATATTTTGTACAAAAAGCCAATACTTATAAAAAATCGGCATTTCTCAAAGAAAAATGCCGTAAAAACAGAAAAAGCGATTCTTCAACAGCACCCTCTCTAATTGCCATTGAAAATCGCTTAATCCAAAGACCTCTGCACACCCTCAATATGCAGAAATCGTCGGTTGGGGAATCCCCACGCAGCACAGCCTTGTACTTTGAATGAAAATCAATTCAATGAGTCCGCCCTCTTAAAGGACGATTAAACATATTATAGGCATTAATGTTTAACAAGGGCGGTTTGTACAATTTTGAAATAATCATTGCATAGTTTGTCGGCGGAGTTTTAAACCGACGGCTAAAAATGCTGCTGAACCGTGTTCACAGGACACATAAAATGTATCTTTGTCAGCAAAGGAAAATTTGCCTGTTTTTCGGCAATGTTTCTCCTTTGATATGTCTATTATATTCCAAAGGCAGTTCACATTCAAGGGATATTTTTGCTCTGATTTAGCACTATATTGCTTTTATTGATTAATTCAGAAACATTTATAAACAATGAATAACTTTTTTGTTTTAATATATACGTTAAGTATTATTAAAATTTCTGTTAAGAATAAATTAATTTGGTATAACTTAAAACAATCCACTTAAACAGCAGTAATACGTTGATTTTATTACATTAAAGTGGTTTAGTAATATTAGTTTCAGTATAATTCTGCACAGATATCACAAATAGTAAATCAAGCGGCGGTATATAATGTTAAATGTTTAATTTTAACTATTTTTGTCAAATTTCTTGCGATTGACATATATTTTTTTATTTTAACTTTACTCCCCCACCGAATTTTCACTAATACATTGTAATATCTTAAATTTTACTTTTTTCTAATTATAATAAGGGCATCTCTAAAAACTCGTTTGATTAAAGAAAAAACAGATAGGTGCGGCAGCTGCAAGGAAACCTTCCGAAGGCGTGCTGCCGCACTCCGAGGGAGGTTGACACAGCAGATGTCGTGCTTAGCTGTTTTTTCTCAAAAGGGGTTTTTAGAGATGCCCATAAATACAAAAGGGTGATTTATCACCAGAGAGGAACACCTACGGGGCAAAAGGGATGGAAATAGAAAACTGGCACAAAAGTCGTGCGGGGTACCCCCGCTGGTGATTTGTTATACACAAAAATTTTAATTAGTACAAAAAATTTTAAATAAAGTAATATAACAATATAACAAGATGTCAGCGGCGACTCGCCGCACTCCCTTTTTCCCCTACGGTTTTCCTCTCTGGGCTCTCCTTTCCCTTTCCCCTTTTTCCCTCCCATTGCCGACTTTTGATGAAAGGGGATTTTTGTATAAGAAAAAGA
>JAFSBM010000222.1 GCA_017437285.1 Ruminococcus sp.
GTTTGATTAAAGAAAAAGCAGATAGGTATGACAGCTACAAGGAAACCTCCCGAAGGCGTGCTTTCGCACTCCGAGGGAGGTTGACGAAATAGATGTCGTGCATAGCTGTTTTTTCTCAAAAGGGGTTTTTAGAGATGCCCAGTATTATCTTGTGATTTCCCAGAATGCCACAGCGCTTGCCGCCGCCACGTTGAGAGAATCAACTCCCTCAGCCATGGGAATTTTTACCGTGTAATCGCAGGCTTCAATGGTGCTGTCTTTCAGCCCCTCTCCCTCAGTTCCGAGGAATATAGCCAGTTTTTCGGCTTTTTTCAATGCCGCATTGTCAATGTCAACGGTATTGCTGTGAAGTGCCATAGCCGCTGTAGTAAAGCCCATTTTCCGCAGTTTTTCCACATATTCGGGAGAATCCCCCTCAATGTAAGTCCACGGCATACCGAAAACAGTTCCCATACTCACACGGATTGCACGGCGATAAAGCGGGTCGCTGCTTGGCTGTGTGAGAAGTACCGCATCAATTTTCAAAGCCGCCGCAGAACGGATTACCGCACCGATGTTAGTCTGATTCATTACATCTTCTAAAACGGCTATACGACGTGCTTTTCCGCAGATTTCCTCCGCTGTTGGCAAAGGCTTTCTTCTCATTGCACAGAGCAAACCCTGTGTCAGCTTAAAGCCCGTAAGCTTGGTGAGAACCTCGCTGTCCGCCGTATAAACGGGAATTTCAGCACATCTGTCGATTATGTCCCTGCCCTGCCCCTCGATGTATTTTCGCTCTGCAAGGAGAGAAATCGGCTCATAGCCGTGACTCAGGGCAAGCCGTATAACCTTTGGACTTTCCGCAATGAAAATGCCTAAATCAGGCTCAAAATAGCGTTTTAGCTGAATTTCGTTACTTGAAACGTATGGAATAAGCTCCTCCGCTGTTAAATCTTTTATTTCAATTATAGGCATACATTACCTCTTGAAGTTAAATTATTCAATACTCTTAACAACAAAATCAGCGTCAGTTATGGTTTTAATGAGCAGTTCATCGGGAACATCTCCGGAAATCTCCACGTAAGCACACTTATTTTCAAGGGAAACCTCCGCAGAAACGCCCTCAATTGCGTTTAAAAGCTTGGAAACTGTGCCTGTGCAATGGTTGCACATCATACCGTCGATATAGATTGTTTTTTTCATTGTATTAACCTCCGTTTTTGTAGATATATGGTCATTTTCGGGAGTTTTCTCCTTACTCTTTACCGTCTTGAAAAGATTGAGCCGCAGGGCATTTGTGACAACGCAGAATGAACTGAGGGACATAGCCGCAGCACCGAACATCGGGTTCATCTGCCAATGGAAAATGGGGTAGAAAAGCCCAGCCGCAAGGGGAATTCCAAGGCTGTTGTAAATCAACGCCCAGAACAGATTCTGCCTGATATTCCGCATAGTTGCACGGCTGAGGCGGATTGACTCCGCACCGTCACGGATATCGTCCTGCATAAGCACGATATCTGCCGATTCTATGGCAATATCCTGCCCTCCGCCAACTGCAATTCCCACATCAGCCGCCGCCAATGCAGGAGCATCATTCACTCCGTCACCAATCATTGCAACGCATTGCCCTGACTTCTGCAAATCACGTATTACTGCGGTTTTGTCCGCAGGGAGCAGTTCTGCATAGAACTCGTCAATACCAAGTTCGCCGCAGATTGCCTGTGCAGTCCGTGAGTTGTCACCTGTGAGCATAATTGTTTTTATGCCGAGATTTCTGAACATTTCCACAGCCTCTTTCGAGGTAGATTTTACGAAATCCGCCGCTGAAATAACTCCCACAGCCTTTCCGTCAACCGCCACAAACAACGGTATACCGCCATTTTCTGCGGATTTTTCAGCATTTGACAAAAGCTGTGAAATGTCGATTTTATTCAGTTCCATAAGCCGCTTATTGCCGATGAGGATTTTTTTGTTATCCACAATTCCCGACAATCCGCCGCCTTCAGTTTCTTTATAGTCATCACATTGGCGAATGTCGATTTTTTTATCCTTGCAGTAGGTGATAATCGACTTTGCAAGGGGATGTGACGAATTAGCTTCAATCGCCCCAGCATATGACATAAGCTGATTTTCTGTAATGCCTATGGTGAAAATTTCCCGAATTTTCGGCTTTCCCTCGGTGCAAGTGCCTGTTTTGTCAAGAACTGCCGCCGTGATTTTATGGGCAGTTTCAAGGCTTTCGGCGGATTTTATGAGTATGCCGTTTTTTGCACCCATTCCCGTGCCAACCATAATTGCCGTAGGAGTTGCAAGTCCCAGCGAGCAAGGGCAGGAGATAACGAGGACGGAAATTGCGGCTTTCAATGCCGCCGCTGCATCGCCTGTGAAGATAAGCCACAAAATTGCCGATATAAGGGCAATTCCTATAACTACAGGAACGAAAATTCCGCTGATTTTATCCGCAAGCCGAGCAATGGGAGCTTTTGATGCGGCAGCTTCCTCAACGAGGGCTATGATTTTCGAAAGTGTGGAATCCTTTTCCTGACGGTCACATCGGCACTTCACAAATCCTCCTGTTGAAACCGTGGCACTCATCAGAGTATCTCCAATATTTTTTACAACCGGTATACTTTCGCCTGTGAGAGCCGACTGGTCAACGGAGCAGCTGCCCTCAATTACCGTGCAGTCGCAGGGAACTGCTCCCCCTGCTCTTATAATTATAACATCTCCCACAGCTATTTCCGAGGCGGAAATTTCCGTTTCAACTCCCTCACGGATTACAGTTGCCGTTTTGGGTGCAAGGTCAATAAGTGCCGAAACAGCGTCAGATGTTCTGCCTTTGCTTTTAGTTTCAAGATATTTTCCAACGGTGATAAGAGTTAAAATCATACCGCAGGATTCGTAATAGAGATTCATCATATAGCCGTGAGCCGCTGATAAATCCCCATGTCCCATATGATAAACAATCATATACGTTCCGTATAAGCTATACACGAATGCCGCAGTTGAACCGAGAGCAATAAGGCTGTCCATATTTGGTGAACGATTGATGAGATTTTTATATCCGTTGCGGAAAAAGTGGAAATTCAGAGCAATAATCGGAATTGTCAGAAGAAGCTGAGTCAGAATGAAAATCATCATATTTTCAGTTCCGTCGAGTATCTTCGGAATCGGCAAGCCGAACATATGCCCCATACAGAAATAAAACAATGGAATCATAAAGCAAAGGGAGAGAATGAGCCGCTTTTTCATTCCTTTGAGATTATCGTCAGAGTCGGATTTCTCCGATTTTTTGCCTGTTTCCGATGCTCCGTAGCCTGCTTTTACCACCGCATCTATGATTTTATCGACAGTTACAAGGGATTCGTCAAATTCCACCTGCATATAATTCCGCAGAAGATTGACATTTACCGCAGAAACGCCCTCTAAGGCATTTACCGCCTTTTCCACGTGTGCCTGACAGGCTGAACAGGTCATCCCCGTCACATCGAATTTTGTTTTTTTCATATAATCACTCATTTCATATACTCTAGGGCATCTCTATTATAATTATACATTAATAAAAAATGTTTGTCAAGTATAACAGCCTTTCATTCACAAAAAACCGCCCGTAAAAACAGGCGGTTTCTATGACATAAATTATTCAACAGTAACGCTCTTAGCAAGGTTTCTTGGCTTATCTACGTCATATCCCTTTGCAACGGATACATAGTAACCAAGAAGCTGGAGAGGAATTACTGAAAGGCTTCCTGCAAAATGAGGGTCAGTCTGAGGAATGTAAACTGTGAAGTCAGCTAAATCCTCCATGCTGTAGTTGCCGTATGTTGTAAGTCCCATAAGTGACGCACCACGGCTCTTAACCTCAACCATATTGCTGACTGTCTTTTCGTAGAGGTCAGGCTGTGTGAGAATACCGATTACAGGAATCTTATCCTCAATAAGGCTGATAGGTCCGTGCTTCAGCTCACCTGCTGCGTATGCCTCGGAGTGAATGTAGCTGATTTCCTTCATCTTTAAGCTACCTTCAAGACCGATTGCATAGTCGATACCTCTGCCGATGAAGAATGCGTCCTTACAGCCTGCAAGCTTGTTTGCATACCACTGGATACGCTCCTTATCTTCAAGGATTTTCTCAATCTTTTCGGGAATTGTATTAAGCTCTGTGAGGAGAGCGTCATATGTTTCCTGCTCCATTTCGCCTCTTGCGAGAGCAAACTGCATTGCAAGGAGATAGCCTGCAATAAGCTGTGTGCTGTATGCCTTTGTAGTTGCAACTGAAATTTCAGGGCCTGCAAGGGTATAGAATACGCTGTCAGCTTCACGTGCAATTGATGAACCAACAACATTTACGATACCGAATGTCTTAACTCCTGCATCCTTGGACATTCTGAGGGCTGCAAGGCTGTCGGCAGTTTCGCCTGACTGGCTTACAATAATAACAAGGCTGTTTTTAGCAAGCTTCATCTTTCTGTAACGGAATTCGGAAGCAAGTTCCACACGAACAGAAATTGAAGAAAATTCCTCAATAACGTACTGTACAGCCATACCAACGTGATATGCAGAACCGCAGGCAACAATGTAAATCTGCTGGATTTCCTGCATTTCCTCATCAGTAAGACCATGCTCACCAAAGTCAATTTTTCCGTTCTTTACAACGGAATTGATAGTATCTCTGATAACCTTAGGCTGCTCGTGGATTTCCTTGAGCATAAAATGCTCGTAACCGCCCTTTTCAGCAGCAGCGGCATCCCACTTGATTTCAACAAGTTCCTTTTCGATTTCTTCACGGTCAATATTGTAGAAAGTTGCAGTACCCTTTGTGAGCTTTGCAATCTCCATATTGCCTATGTAGTAAACATTTCTTGTATATTTGAGAACAGCAGGAACGTCGGAAGCAACATATGTTTCGCCGCCTGTGATACCGATAATCATAGGGCTGTCCTTACGTGCTGTGTAGATTTCGCCTGGGAAATCGCTGAACATTACGCAGAGAGCATAAGAACCTCTGATACGAATCATTGCTCTTGCAATTGAGTCAACAGGGCCGAGATTGTACTTCTTGAAGTAGTAGTCGATAAGCTTTACTGCAACCTCTGTATCTGTCTGTGAATTGAAAGTATATCCGCTTTTTGTAAGCTTTTCTCTCAACTCCTGATAGTTTTCGATAATACCGTTGTGAACTGCAACAACATTGTTGTCATCGCTGGAATGTGGATGAGCGTTGAGAGTAGAAGGCTCGCCGTGAGTTGCCCAACGAGTATGACCGATACCGCAGCAGCCGCTTACAGCCTCGCCGTCGTTAGTCATCTTTTTGAGAACTTCAAGCTTACCCTTAGCCTTGATTACAGTAACTTCCTCATTACCGTCACGAACAGCGATACCTGCTGAGTCATAACCTCTGTATTCGAGCTTAGAAAGTCCGTCAAGAAGAATGGGAGCAGCCTGATGCTCACCTGTAAATCCTACAATTCCGCACATAATATACCTCCGTATTTATCGGCAATAAACCTGCCGAAGCTTTAAAGCATTTCTATTTTTTGAAACGCTATTATTCCAATAAAAATAATATACTCATATATTATAACATAATATAAAATAAAATGCAAGTGTATTTTTCAACACTTGCATTTTTTTGTTTATTTAACTATATCTTCAGTACCAAATGGGTCACCGCACTCCGCACAGAATTTAGGGGGATTATGTGGGTCAGCAGGCTCCCAGCCGCACTTGTCACACTTGTAGAGAGCCGCTCCCGCAGGCTTTGGACTTCCGCAGTTAGCACAGAATTTGCCCTTATTTACAGCACCGCAGGAACAAGTCCAGCCAGTGTCGGCAGGCTTAGGACTTCCGCAGTTTGCACAGAACTTACCTGTATTTGAAGTTCCGCAGGAGCAAGTCCAGCTTGCATCAGCAGCCTTTGCAGCTCCGCAGTTAGCACAGAATTTACCTGTATTTGATGTACCGCAGGAACAAACCCAGCCGCCCTGTACAGGTGCATTCTGCTGCTGTGCTGCCATATTATAAAGGTTATTAGCGTTCATTCCGCCCATCTGCTGAGCCATATTCACACCGAACATACCCATAGCTGCACCGTTGGAATTATTAGCAGCGGCAACCATAGCTGCATTCTGTGACTGAACTGTGCTTGCAGCGGCATTGAGAGGATTTCTCATCCATGCAGCGTCCTCGAAATTCTTGATACGCTCCTCGTCCTCTTTATTGATAGATACGGAACGGATAGCAACGGACATAATCTCGATACCACGTTCTTCAAGCCACTCTGTCTTGAAAATATCCTTCATAGCATTTGTAACCGCAAGGTTATTTGCAGGAAGTTCGTCATATCTTACTGTATCGGAAAGCTTTGCAAATGCATCGGAAAGACGAGCAAGGAACTCGCTGTGGAGCATATTGTCAATTGTGCTTCTGCTGTAAACATTGGAAACATTTCCGCTTACCTTTGTGAAGAATACGAGAGGGTCGGAAATTCTGTAGGAATAAACACCGTTGCAGCGGAGTCCGACAGTAAAGCTTCTGCCGATGTCAGCATAGTTTACTCTGAAAGGCACGGGAGTAGGTGTGCCGAATTTATTATCGGTAATTTCCTTTACGTTGATGTAGTAAATTCTCTGGTCGTGGTTTGCGTCACCGCCATACTGGATACGCTTGCCCATAATCTTGAAAGTTTCCTTGATGCTTGAAAAACCGCCGTCAAAGATACTTGGCTCACTTGACATATCATAAGTATATTCACCGGGGAGCGCACAAATTTCAACAATCTGTCCCTGGTCAACGATAATCATACACTGACCTTCGTTTACAACGATTGTGCTGCCGTTAGTGATAATATTGTCATTACCCTTGGTATTTGAAGATTTCTTTCCTGTTTTCTTATAGCCCTTTGCTACGAGAACATCAGCAGGCATAGCGTCACAGCAGAAGAATTCCTTCCATGTATCCGCAAATGTTGAGCCTACGCCTGATAATACTGCTTTAATAAGTCCCATAATTAAAACTCCTTCCGTTTCAGTTTTACTGAAAACCTATATCATTTTCGGCAATGCCGATAAAATTATTATAACACATTATTTCAGATTTTGCAATACCTGTTTAAATCATTTTTCAGAAAGCCATTTTTCCCATACGTCTGGACAGTAACCAACAGCGGCTTTCTTTCCGCAGCGTACTACAGGAGTTTTTATAAGCTGCTGATTTTCAAAAAGCTTTTCCTCACGGTCGCTGTCAAGGAGATATTTCATAAGAGTGAGGGTATTTTTATCCTTGGCATTTTCATTTATAAGGCTGTCAATTCCGCCTACAGCCTGCAAAACTGAGGTAAATTCGCCTTTGCTCATTCCCTTTTCTTTCATATCAATGAACTGAACGCTGATATTTCGCTCCTTGAAATATCGCTCCGCCTTTTTTGTATCAAAGCATTTTTTAGTTCCGAAAATCTGTATCGTCATATTTCTCCGCCCTCCATTGGTCTGTCTGTGCGGTCAGTTTTCTCAAATTTCAGCTCAATAAGGTCAAGTCCGTTTTGTGCAAAATACAGACGAACTGCCATATATCGGGAGAAAAACGGTGCTTCTTTTGTAAATGAAACAGGCTTTCCACCTGTGCCGTTCCAAGTGAAAGCAGCATTAGCCGTTCCCATAGTGAAAATAGTCACGGGAATTTGTGCCAGTTCACTTTGCTCTGATGAAGCGGTAAGGGTAATGTTATACCACCCGGGATTATTAACCACAAGGGCAAGGCTGTAGCTCTTTCCCTTTTCGGATTTTACACCGTTCAGGTCGAGAGCAAGGTTATCTTCAATATCGTAGAATACCACAGGCTCATCAGAGGGCATATCCTCATCGGGACGGTTGATAATTTCAACTGTATCGCAATCCCCTGCCGCACGCTTCATTGCGTTGGATTTCAGCACGAATGAGAGGATATTTTTCGCATTTCTCTGAATTTCACAGCGGAGCAAATCGCCATTTGAAAGGCTTTCAAGGGTATTGTCATTATTTTTGCCGCCCTCGGCACATACCATATACAAGTCATTCTGAGCAATTGTCATAGCTGCAAAATCCTTTTTGTCGGGTTCACCGCCACGGCGGCTGATATTTGCCCACCAGTCAGTCATGCTAATACCCTCAAATCCCCATTCGTCACGGAGAATAACGGTATTGAGGTCGAAACTTCCCGCTGTCCATATGCCGTTCAGCTTGCCGTAGGTTGTCATTATACTATCGGCATTTCCCTGTTTTACGGCAATTTCAAAGCCTTTGAGATAAATCTCACGCAATGCCCTTTCAGATGCAACAGTTTCTAAGAAATGGCGGTTTGTTTCCTGATTATTTCCGCAAAAATGCTTGATTGTGCCTGTAACTCCGCTTTTGTGAAGTCCACGGAGTTCAGCTGCCGCAAGAGTTCCCGTGAGATAGCAGTCCTCGGAGAAGTACTCGAAATTTCTGCCATTGAGAGGGTGGCGGTGAATATTCATTCCCGGTCCAAGCAGACATTCCACCTTATTCACAGTCATTTCAAGTCCCATATATTCAAAAAGTTCCTCTGCAAGTTCCTTGTTGAAAGTTGACGCAATCATTGTACCGTTGGGCAGGCTGAATGCCTTTGTGCCGCAGTCAAGACGCATTCCCGACGGTCCGTCAGCACAGCAAACCGCAGGTATGCCATATTTTGTAAGGCAGTCTGCAACTCCGCCGAATGCCGATGCAGTACCAGCTGTAACACGTGGACTTCCCATACCCTCACCACGGATTATGCAGGAGAGTTCCTCATCGGAAAGCTGTGAAACAAATTCGTCAAGGGAATTTTTTTCGCTGTACACGTCAATGAGTTTTATGCCCTTATCCCCTGTATATGGCAGTTCTTCGGGAAGCTGTGCCATTCTTCGTGCAGGCTCGTCAACCTCGCTTTTTGGAACAGGCTCAAATCCCAGTTCATAGCCATTTTCCGTAGAAATCGGCTTCATACGCTTATATTCTTCCACAGGTGCAAGTGCCTGACGACATTTTTCAACAACTGTTGTATTTTCAACAGTCAGAATATGACCGTTAATCTTTTCAGCCTTGTCAATGAAGAAGTTGTAATCGCCCTTTTCATTAACCCAACAATTTTTATTTCCTGTTGCTCCGCTGTCGTCATATGACGCTATATCGTCAATCCAAGCGGTTAAAGTGAGAGTCTGGGACTCATTCGGAGCAAGTGTTTTTGTCTTTTCATAGCCGCAGAGGATTTTTTTCGGCTGACCGAGATTGCCTTGGGGTTTCTCTACGTAAAGCATTACAACTTCTTTTCCGCTGTATGCTCCCATATTTGTGACGATTACCTCATATTTTACACCGATTTTTCCGCTTTCGCAGATAGTTTCAGCCTTGTCGGCAACGATTTCAAAGGTAGTATAGGATAATCCGAAACCGAATGGATAACGCACCTTTTCAGGGGCGAAAGTGTCGAAATATCGGTATCCCACGTAAATATCCTCAACATAGCGGTTGCTGTTCAAATCCCCGAAATATGGGTGTGAGGGATAGTCCTCAATTGAGTAAGCGATAGTGTCGGGGAGCTTACCCGAGGGCGAAACCTTGCCTGTCAGCACATCAGCCGTGCCAACTCCGCCAACCATACCGCCCTGCCACACATAAAGGAGAGCGTCAACTCCAAGACTTTCGATATACTCAATATCAATGAGGCTGCCCACATTAAGGAGAACAACCACTTTTTCAAATTCCTCACGGACTTTTTTCAGCATATCTTTTTCAAGTTCGGTGAGGAAATATGAACCCTCGGTGAGAGTTACTTCCTGTTCCTCGCCTGCTGTTCTGCCGATGATAACAACGGCTGTATTTCCCTTTGCAGCGGCATTTTTCACGATTTCAGCAGAAAGGGGCATTTCCTTTTGTGACCACGGCTCAGCACCCCAGCCCTGACCTAAATCGTAGGGATTTTCGCTGTCCCATTTTCTGTAAATCTCCAGCAATTCCTCGTTAAGCTTAACACCTGCTTCAAGCAGACCGTCAGTAATTCCCACAACCCGTGATACATTTACCATACCGCCCGAACCTGTGCCGCTTTTGTAGTAGTGGAGCTGTATACGTCCGAAAACGGATACAATTTCATCTTTTTTCAACGGTAAAGCTGAATTGTTGTTTTTCAGCATAACAATACCCTCGGCAACCGCTTTAGCCGCCGTTTCAAGGTATTTATTCCAGTCAAGTATTTTTTTCATTTTTATATCCTCACAAAAAATATAGTAACATAATTATATCAAATTTCACAAAAAAAATCAATAGTTTTTCTAAATTTCAGCAATAAACAAAAATAAGCATCAAAAAATGACGATCAATCAACCGCACAAATATCAAATCGTTATCTCTATAATATTACCCTCGAAGGATATAACACTACTTTCATAATATCCGTCCCCTGTTGTACGAGGTCCGCTTATTACATTATATCCGTCATTTTTCAACAATTCTGTCAGCCTGTCAACCTCAGCTGCACTTCCAACACTAAAAGCTATATGAGCATAACCTGTTCTGTTCGCCTGCTTTTCACAATCCACCATTTCAGGTTTATACATAAGTTCCAGTCGTGCGTCCCTTTCAAAGGTCAGAAAATACGAGCAGAATCCCGTTTTCTCGTTGTGATAGCCATCGTTTGAAGATGCGTTGAAATATCGGATAAAAAAATCCCGTGCAGCCTCTAAATCGTTGACATACATTGCAATATGGTCTATAAACATAATTTTTCTCTCCTTGCAAAACAGCGGTCATTCACAGGAACGACCGCCATAATTTTACTTTATAATAGCATTAATACCAAAATATCCGATAACAAGTATACCGAGGATTATTCTGTACCAGCCAAATGCCTTGAAATCGTGCTTTTTGATGTAATCCATAAGGAACTTGATAACGAAAATTGACACGGCAAATGCGGAAATCATACCAACTGCAAGTATGCCGATCTGTGTTCCTGTAAATCCGCCGTCATATTTCAGAAGCTTCAAAAGGCTTGCACCGAACATTACGGGAACTGCAAGGAAGAATGTAAACTCCGCTGCAACTGTTCTTGAAACGCCTATCATAAGCGAACCGACAATCGTTGAGCCTGAACGTGATGTTCCGGGGAAAATTGCCGCTATAAGCTGAAATGCACCGATTATAAGGGCAGTTTTATATGTAAGCTCGCTTATGCTGTTCACCTTTGCAGATGCGTTTTTATTGCGGTTTTCGATAATGATGAAAGCGATACCGAAAACGATAAGGGCAATGGCGATAACCCACGGATTATAGAACAATCTCTCGAAAACCTCGTCAAAGAGAAGTCCGATAACTGCGGCTGGCAGACAAGCTACAATAACCTTGAACCACATCTGCATAATGTCCATTTTTACGTATGCACCGAAGCCCTCTTTTTTCAGTGGCTGTGCGTTGTCCTTTTTGCCAAAGGGGAACAGCTTTTTCCAGAAGATTATTACAACAGCCATAATCGCTCCAAGCTGAATAACCACGTTGAACATACTGAGGAAATCCTCGTTAATCTGCGGGTCGTCGCTGACTTTCAGCTTCAAGAACTCGTCAACAAGTATCAGATGTCCCGTACTGCTGACGGGCAGCCACTCCGTAATTCCCTCTACAATGCCGAGGATAAGCGATTTTATAAATTCCCAAACCATAAAAATTTTCCTTTCTACAATTTATTACCTGAAAATTATACCATATTTTCTATCATATGTCAATTCAATTTTCGTGATTGATTGTCAGTCTGAATTTTCTCTTTGATATGGTAAGGACTCCCGATTTTTTCAGCTTTGCAATTTCCCTCTGCAATGCACTTCTGTTGACGCAGAGATAGTCCGACAGCACCGTTGTGGAAAACGGAATTTGTGGAGTTTTTCCCTCTGCGGTCTTATCCTCCGTAATCTGCAAAAAGCTGATAAGCTTATTTTCAATAGTCCGCTGGCTGAGAACTTCCACACGCTCGCTCAATGAAATCGCCTTTTCCGTCATAAGCTCCAGCATATTCTCAACTACCCTTGAATGGCATCCGCAGGCATTTTCGCAGCGTTTCAGCAATTCTGAACGGCGGACATAGAGAATTTCACAGTCCTTGCCTGCCACTACCTCCACATAGCTTCTCGTTGACGAGGGATATGTGAAATATTCCCCGAAAATTCCCTGTTCTCCGAGAGTTTCAATTATAGTTCTCACACCATTGACATCATATCTTACCACATCAGCAGAGCCTTTAAGGATAATTCCGATTTTGTCACCTTGCTTAGAATAGTCGCTTATGCAACTCCCTGCACGGAATTTTTTCACTTCCATATTAAAGCACTTAAACATCCTGTGACAGTCGTAATCGTCAACTCCATTAAAAAGTATATTATGTTCAGGCAAAAAAATTTCCCTCCTTGTTGCAATTGCAACAGATTTTTTTCAATTACTATGATACAATATATTACAGAAAAGGTCAAGGGAAAAACTTCCCGAAAAGCAAAATTTGTACACCGAGATAAAACCATGGTAAAATCTCTTGAAGTTTTTGTAAATATTGATATCAGGAGGTTACGTTATGAAGATTAATGTTATTGGCGGAAATATTCCAAAACAGGAAATTGACGCATATGCCGAATACGGCAGAAAAAAATATTCCGACAAGATTATTAAGGAAATGACCGTGTCAATTGACGGTGACTATGCCGACCTTAAATTTGAATTTGCCGATGTGCCTTTCGACAGAATTCGCCGAATTACAGGCTATCTCGTTGGCAATCTCAACCGCTTCAACAACGGCAAGCGTGCCGAGGAAAGCGACAGAATCAAACACAATGTTTAATATGCTTATAAAGCAATAAAATAAAATTAACAATTAAATGGAGGTCTTTATTATGGCTAAATATGTATGTTCAGTTTGCGGTTACGTTCACGAGGGCGACGCTGCTCCCGAGGTTTGCCCACTCTGCGGTGTTCCTGCATCCGATTTCGTTGAGGAAAAGGCTGAGGAAGCTGCTGTTTCCAAGTATGTATGCCCCGTTTGCGGATACGTTCACGAGGGTACATCTGCTCCCGACAAATGCCCACAGTGCGGCGTTCCCGGCGAGAAGTTCATCGAGAAGAAGGACGAGGGAAATCTCGTATTCGCTTGCGAGCATGAAGTTGGCGTAGCTAAGGCTGTAACTGACGAGGAAATCATTGAGGGACTGAGAGCAAATTTTGCAGGTGAGTGTACTGAGGTTGGTATGTACCTTGCAATGGCTCGTGTTGCTCACAGAGAGGGTTATCCTGAAATCGGCTTATACTGGGAAAAGGCTGCATTTGAGGAGGCTGAACACGCTGCTAAGTTTGCAGAACTTTTAGGCGAGGTTGTATCTTCTTCCACAAAGGAAAACCTCACAGCAAGAGTTGCTGCTGAGCATGGTGCTACACAGGGCAAGCTTGACCTTGCTAAGAGAGCTAAGGAGCTGAACCTTGACGCTATTCACGACACAGTTCACGAAATGGCTAGGGACGAGGCAAGACACGGCAAGGCATTTGAGGGACTTCTCAAGAGATATTTTGGTTAATCTAAAATGCGGGCGGATAATATCCGCCCCTACACCAAACTACGATATATAGCGAAATAAATTGGACGGCAGCCGAATAGCTGCCGTCCTTATTTTTGTATGCTGATTTTTCTCGAAAAAGCGTCCGATTTGCATATTAATGGGCAAGAAACAGCTTTTTGAAATCCGTGGGAGTACAATGCTTAATCTCCTTGAAAATGCGGTTAAATGTGGTAAGACTCTTGAAGCCTGCCTGCATAGCCACATCGGTAATGCTTAAATTCGGGTCAAGCAGAAGATGCTCCGCCGCCTTTGTTCGCCTTGCGTTGATATACTGGAGATAGGACATAGAATTATACTGCTTGAAAATGCGTGAAAAATGGTATTTGCTGTATCCTGCCACCTTTGCAAGCCGTTCAAGAGAAATGTCATACATATAATTTGCGTCAATATATTTCATAACATCGTCAAATTTCTCGCTGTACTCATCAAGCTTGATATCGTCAAACTCCAGAAGCTGACGGCTTTTTTCAAGCTGCTGCTCCCTTACCGCCGTAAGCAGATTTACAAGAGCAATATAAATCTTCACATCCGCAAGTTCATTACGCTTTGAATTCAGGCTGAGAATATCAAGCAGAGTTTTCTTTGCAAGGCTGTGCAGTTCCTTGTCAAACTCCCTATTAATGAGTAAAGGCTGAGAAACACCTCGCATTATTGATTCAATTGCAGCAACTCCTGAAAGTGCGTTTGAAGCACATTGAAAAATCAATCGCCGTCCCGGAATAAGCTGGGGCATTTTATGAAGTTCACCGGAAGGAATGATAAGGACATCATTTACGGGAATATCATATTCAATATCGCCTACAGTTACAACATAATGATTTTCAAGGGGCATAATAATTTCCAAGGCTTCATGCCAGTGGAAAGGGTACATTTCACTCTCGTGATTATCGTGAAGCAGAAATGACCGCTTGCTGTCGTATTCAACAGTTTCAAAATCGCCCGTAAGATGCTTTATCATATCATTCTCCTTTCATGCTGCCTTCCTCTCTATAGAGGATATACAATTATTGCTGACAGCAATTTTTAATAAATCATCCCAAAATCTTAAAATTGCTTGGATTTTCCATAAATCAAGCTATTTTCCGCATTTTCTTATACTATAATTATACATCATTTCGTCTAATTTGTAAATACCAACGCAAAAACTTTGTTGATACTATACAAATAGCCATAGCAATTTTTGGTCAATTATAATCTTCATATATGCCATTTTATGCCTTTAGGTCAGCAGTTTTTATTCAATGGAAAATTGTGCGAACCTCTATTGCTAAAAGCTAAAAGCTAACGGATCTTATCAAAAAACAAAATATTACAAATTGTTACAATTATTGAAATCCCTTGCATTTTATGTAATTATTGTGTAAAATATAAGTAGGCGTTTTTATAAGGACAGGGGCTGCACAAAACTTTCTGTAACCTTTCTGTAACTTTTTCGCCCAAAATATCCGCAAAGAAAAATATAGCGGAAAATAAGACAACAAAACGAAATCAGACGGAAAAGCATAAGCTCATGCCCTTTACCGATTACGGCAGAGGGGATTTTTCGCTGTCTGCCTGATTTCCCGAAAAGGGTGATAAATTAATGGTTTTCAGCAGTCTGGAATTTATATTCCTGTTCCTGCCTGCATTTTTGCTGTTGTACGGAACTGCTTCAAAAAAATATAAAAACTCGGTAATTTTCTTAGGAAGTATATTTTTCTACAGTATGGGCTTCCGTGGCGAGGGGCTTGAAAATCAGCTTATAAAAACCTCGCTTTTCCTGCTAACTATCCTGTTCAACTTCATCATTGGAGAGTTTATACAGAATTTCCGAAAAGCCTCGAAATTCTGGCTTATCCTCGGTATAATCTACAACTTCTCCCTGCTGATTTTCTTTAAATATACAGGATTTTTACTTGAAAATATAAATAATCTCTTTGGTGCGGATTTACTTGTAAAAAATATTATCCTGCCAATCGGTATAAGTTTCTACACTTTCCAGAATGTGTCGTATATTATTGACGTTTACCGAAAAGATGTGGAAAACGAAAAAAGCTTCATCAACTACGGTGCGTATATCAGTATGTTTCCGCAGCTTATTGCAGGACCTATCGTTACATATTCCACCGTTGCAAAGGAACTTAAATCCCGTACTCACACAATCAGCAAGGTCGAAAACGGCTTAAAAACTTTCACTATCGGTCTTGGCTACAAGGTTCTCCTTGCCAATCAGATTGGCGGATTGTGGAGCGAGCTTTCAATGATAGGCTATGAGAGTATTTCATCGGGACTTGCGTGGATGGGTATTATTGCCTACTCTTTCCAGCTTTACTTTGACTTTATGGGCTATTCCTTTATGGCTATGGGACTTGGCGAAGTTATGGGATTCAATATCCCCAAAAACTTCGATTATCCATACTTATCCGTCACAATGTCCGAATTCTGGCGTAGGTGGCACATCACTCTCGGCAGCTGGTTCAGAGAGTACATCTACTTCCCCCTTGGCGGCAGCCGCTGTGACAGCAAGGCAAAAATCGTCCGCAACTTCTTTGTTGTATGGCTTTTCACAGGCGTATGGCACGGTGCAAGCTGGAATTTCATTCTTTGGGGACTTGTGCTTTTCGCCCTCATTATGATTGAGCGATTTTTCATCGGCAAATTCCTCAACGAATTCAAGCTTATCGGTCATCTATATATGTTCCTTGCAATTCCCCTTACATGGCTGCTTTTCGCCATTGAAGATTTCGGGGATTTGGGAGTTTATTTCAACAAGCTTTTCTGCATTTCAACGGAAAGCGATGTTATTATCAACGAAAACGACTACGTGAAATACTGGGGCATCTACGGAAAATACTTCATTGCAGGAGTGATTTTCTCCACAAGATTGCCCGAAATGATATATAAAAAGATAAAGAACAGCCCATTCTGTGCAATTCTGCTTCTCGCTGTATTCTGGGCAGCAGTTTACTGTATGTACATGGGAATGGACGATGTATTTATGTATTTCCGTTTCTGATATGCGGATTAACAGAAAAATAAATCCGTATTGAAATTTTATGTGTGAACAAAACGGCGGAATGATTTTCAGATATTCCGCAAAGTCAAAGGAGAAAATTCGTAAATGAAAAAATCTAAACAGAATTTATATACCATACTGCTTATTTTCACCTGCTTTATTGCGTCACCTTTCATTTTCCACAAAATCTGGAAAGAAAGTGCAGAGGCTAAAAAGAAGGTTGAACTCCCGCCGCTTACAGTAAGCAGTTCCGCAAATGCAGACACAGACAGCAATAACGGCGGCAATTCCGATTCAGCTGAAAACACCGGAGATAACAGTGCTAATGCAAATCAGCAGCAGGGTACTCATCCTGTGGATGCCGCTCCTGTTTTCGGTCAGAGCGATATTTCATATTTCAATGACGCTCTTTTTATCGGTGATTCACGTACCGTGGGAATTCAGGATTACGGAATTTTCAATAATTCCAAATTCTTCTGCTCAATCGGTATGTCAGCTTCAAACATCGACAACGAGGTAATTGACGGTGCAAGCTTTGATGACCTTATAAAAAATAACAAATTCGGCAAGGTCTATGTAATGCTTGGCATTAACGAGGTTGGCAACGATTTCCAGTTTACGCTGACAAAATACAGAGCGATTATTGAGCGACTGAAAACACATCAGCCTGACGCTATTATCTACATACAGGCTAACCTCCACGTGGCTTCATATTCCGAATCAAATGTTATCAACAACGCAAATATCAACTATCTCAACAGCCTTTTTGCAAGTCTTGCGGATAACAAAAAAGTATTCTATATCGACATAAATGAGCTTTATGACGATGAAAACGGTGCGCTTACAGCTGCATATACATCTGACGGTGTTCATCCTCTTGCAGCATATTACAAGCAATGGTGCGAATGGCTTTGTCAGAATACCATAATTACAAATCAAGCAGCTGAGCCTACAACAGATGACCCGAATTATTATCCTGTAACTCCCCCTGCAACTGATGCAGCACAGGCAGCGGTACAATAAAAATCAACCCCCGATTCTGTCAAGCAGAGTCGGGGTTTTTGTCTTTATAAAGACTTTTTCTTTCGCCTATACGGCTTTTTTTCGTCAGTTAATGACAGCAGATAATCTACACTTGTATCGTAAAATTCTGCAAGCTTTATCAGCGTATCTGTGGGAATATCACGCATTCCCAGCTCATATCGGGAATATGCAACCTGTGAACAGTTTAGGTAATCGGCAAGGTCCTGCTGCCGCAAATCCCTGTCCTCCCTGAGATTTCGAATTCTTTCATATACCATTGGTCATCCCTCCGTATATATTATGACATAATAAGAATTAATGCGTAATTCGTAATGCGTAATTATAAGGATTATATAATTTATATCTGCCGTCTATTCTTATGTACGCTGGTATTATTTATAATCTCTAACCTCTACCTAACATCTAACAGGCGGACATCAATCGTCCGCCTTTTCGCTTTCTATATTAATTTTCACAATTTCGGGATAGTTGAAAAGCCGCAGAGGAAAAGCACTATTGCCAACTCCTCGGCTTACTATCATCGTTGTATCCCCCATTTTGTGCATACCCTCATAATATTTTGGATTAAATCCTTGGTCGGGAGCAAAAACTCCACCAATAAAAGGCAGTCGGAACTGTCCGCCGTGGGCATGACCTGTCAGCACAAGGTCAATATTCCCATGTGTGCTGTAATCCTCTATAAATTGAGGTTCGTGGGCAAGTACTACATTGAGTTTATCCCCTGCAAGCTTTGGGCAGTTATTCGCCACATCAATCAACGAATTTTCATCAAATCCCGTCAGCCTGAAATCATCGCCATTTAACGAAATATCAAGACAATCATCAACAAGGCGGACAACTCCTGCCTGTTTCAGACCATCCATTAAATAGTCAAATTCTTTCCTGCTGAAACGCTGTTCGTGATTGCCCGAAACATAGTATGTTTTCGTAATTTTCGCAGCCTCCTCGCCAAATTCAATTGCCTTTGGAATATAGGTATGGCTTGAATCAGCAATATCTCCTGTAATTACGATTATATCAGGTTCAAGGGCGGATATTTTTTCTATAAGCCGCTTTTGCTTTTTGCCGTAGTTTTTATTGTGCAAATCTGAAATTTGAACAATGGTGAATCCCTCGGAGATTTTGTCCGATTTATAGGTGTATTCCGTAACTGTCAGCATACTGTTCTGCCAACTGCCGAAAAGCACCAAAACAACGATAATCACAGCATAAATTATAAGCCGCTTTTTTAAATTCCCTTTATTTTTCATTATTTCACCAATCCGTCAATAAGTAATTTTATACCGATAATCACAAGGACAATTCCCCCTGCAAGCTCCGCTTTTTTCTGATATTTGCTGCCGAAACGGTTGCCGATTACAACACCTGCAAGGCATACCACAAAAGTAATTGCGGCAATTACAGACACGGAAAGGATAAGATTTGTTTTCTGTGCCGCAAAGATAACTCCCACCGCAAGAGCGTCAATACTTGTGGCAATGGCAAGAACAAAAAGTTCCTTTAAATCAAGCTTATATTCGCCGCATACGCTGTCCTCATCACCGCCCTTTATAACCTCGTATATCATTTTTCCGCCGATAAATCCCAGAAGTATAAAGGCTATCCAATGGCTGTATGTACTTATGAATTTCTCAAAACGGCTGCCGAGGAAATAACCGATAAGTGGCATAAGTCCCTGAAATACGCCGAAAAATAAGGCTGTAACTGCTGCTCCCTTGTAGTCGATTTTCTTCATACTAAGTCCCTTGCACACGGACACGGAAAATGCGTCCATTGCAAGTCCGAGAGATAAAAGCAATAGTTCTGTAATTCCCATATTTACTCCTTAATTGAATTTATAGTGTAAAGTTTGCTATAGCGGTAAACTTTAAAGCTGAATAATTCCCACAAGAAAAACCAGAAAAACCAAAAAACAAAGCAAAAATCCCAAACCACTCAAATCAGGCAGTTTTCTTTCGCCTATCTGTTTAGGGTTGGCAAGCTCGACTCTCTCCACATATGCTGCGGGATATAAAAAAATTGTGCTGAATTTAAGCTTGTCGGCTGAAATGATAGTATTATAAATGGCTTTCTTCTTTTTCTCCGTCCAGTTCTCAGGGCAGCGTTCTGCATATTCCTTAAATGACGAATACTTCATACCCTTGCTGTAATCCTTATCCCTTACAACAGAAACGTCAAGCATATCATATTTTGTATCAAGCTGAATGGACTTATAACAAAATACAGATATATCTTCATATATTTTAAATCCGTTTTCGTCTATATATCGCAATTCGAGAATATATTCCCTGTGCTGCATAATCATAGTATCCGTGGGAACTATTTTAATTATTTCCGCCGAGGTTATATATGAATTTTTCTTTCGCCAAATGTAATTTCTGAATTTGAACAAATTGACAAGCATTAGCACAAAAAATAAAATAGCTGCCATTATCATGATTGGTAATACTTCCGCCATAAAATCACGTCCCTTATATCATCTTTGTATCGTATTGACAGAAATTCCGTTTATACGGTATACTCCATTATAAAGTCGTCCATTACATAGCCGCCGCCAATATCTGTGACAGCTGTATCCGCAACGGAATAACCGATTTTCTTATATACCTCTATTGCGTGGTCATTGTGCTTATTCACCGTGAGATATACACGTTTTTTCCCGATTTTACGTGCTTCATCAAAGATGTAATTCATCATTGCGGTGGCAATTCCCCTGCCCCGATAGTCCTTGTGCAGGTAAAATTTGCTGAGGAAAAGTCTGTCGTCATCTTCGGGTTTTATGCCCAAATATCCGCAAAGTTCCCCGTTTTCACAAACTGACAGATACGTATACTTCTGAAATTCAATCTGCTCCGTCATTGCGTCAAGGGACTGAAATTTTTCCACCATATAGTCAACCTGCCCCTGTCCCAGCAATTCCCCATAGCACTCGTGCCATATCTCATCAGCAAGAACCGCTATTTTTCGGAGTTCGGGATAGGATTTGATTTTTTTGATTTCAACGCTCATTCTTACACCTGCTTTTCAATAATCTTCATATCAACGATTTTCAGCAATATTCCTGCCCAATCCTTAATAAGGCTGTGGTATTCCTCAGCTGTGACATTTCCGCCAATGCCCATTACATCATATACAACAGGACCCTCTTTTATGCAGCAGGGCAAGTCCTCAAAGCCGCAATTAAGATAAAAATTATGCCTGTTAACCCTCTGCTCATAGTTTTCAGCGGATTTGTCAAGCTGCTCCCTTGCGAGAAAAAGCCGTCTGCCTCTGTATTTTTCTTTGAGGGCATCAATGATTTTCGTGCCGTAACCCTGACCTCTTTTTGAAGCCTCAACAGCAAGGTAAAAGATATACGCAAGCTTTTCGTCGCATACCATATAGGCAAAACCGATAAATTCGCCCTTATCTCTCGCCACAAGCATTTCGGATTTTCCTCTTTTTTCCCTGTTCATCATTATAAAATAGGGACACCGTTCCTCTATAGGAAATGCCGATATATAGAGTTTTTTCAGCAATTTATTATCTGATTTCGTAAATTTTTCAAGAGTAATAGCCATAGTTCACCTCAATTAATACTAATTCCTAAAATGTTAGTAGACAAAGATAATGAACAAAAATGCTGTATGTCAAGGCGGACGACAAAAGCATACTGTCGTATGGTGAGGAAGTCCAACGATGACAGGCAGCATTTTTGCCATTAGATTTGTCTACTGTTGTTTTAGGGATTAGTATAAACAAGCGGACAGAGCAATATTGCAATGTCCGCTTAATAATCCTAATTATTCTTCCTCAGGCATCTCCCAGTTGTGGTAAACATTCTGAACATCGTCGTTATCTTCAAGATGTTCAAGGAGAAGATTCATCTTCTTGATATGCTCCTCATCTGTAAGTGCTGTATAATTTGCAGGAATACGGTCTGTTTCAGCGGAAAGTACGTTGTAACCCTTTGCTGTAAGTCCCTCTCTCACCTCGTGGAGAGCCTCGGGAGCACACTCGATTTCAACTGTTTCCTCTGTGATATCGAAATCATCACCGCCGCACTCAAATACATCTTCCATAACTGCATCCTCGTCAAGACCGTTATTTTCAAGAATAACAATGCCCTTTGTTGTGAACATAAAGGATACACAGCCTGTTGTGCCGAGATTTCCACCGAATTTGTCGAAATAGTGGCGGACATCGCCTGCTGTACGGTTCTTGTTATCAGTAAGGCACTCAACGATTACAGCAACTCCGTTTGGACCGTAGCCCTCGTATACCATATTTTCGTAGTTGTTCTTATCCTCGCCGCCTGCCGCTTTCTTGATAACTCGCTCAATGTTATCGTTTGGCACGTTATTTGCCTTTGCCTTAGCGATAAGGTCACGGAGCTTGCTGTTATTGTTTGGGTCAGGGCCGCCCTCTCTTACAACAACAGTGATTTCTCTGCCGATTTTTGTAAAGATTTTACCCTTTGCAGCGTCGGTAGCTTCTTTCTTACGCTTAATATTATTCCATTTTGAATGACCTGACATTTTTCAGCTCTCCTTTATCTCTCGGTATCAGTTACCGATTATTTCGTTTATATCAACACCCTGCATAGCAATGTCGAATAATTCAGCAATTCGCTCCATATCGCTCAGCAGGTATAAATATCCAAAAAGACATTCAACAGCAGTTGCTCTGCGGTATTCCGCCGCCTCTGCGTGTTTGGGAACATTGTTTCCCGTGGCATTTCTGCCCCTTTTAAGCACCGCCATTTCCTTTTCGGTTAAAACCTCGGAAATCACGTCATATGCCTTTGACTGAAATTCCGCACAGACAAGCTTAATCTTTGCGGAATGAAGCTTTGAAGCAGGCATATTTGCACTTCTCAACAGCTTTTCCCTCACAAGGGTATCATATACGCTGTCCCCTAAAAACGCAAGGGTTAGGGGGCTGTACATATTTACATCACGTTCTGTCATATGTCCCTCTTAGTATATGAAGTCAAACTCAAAGCCTTCAAGATTTACGGTATCGCCGTCCTGAACGCCCATTTCTTCAAGCTTTGCAATAATTCCGCTATTGATGAGAACACGCTGGAAGTACTGGAGTGATGAGTAATCCTCTGGGTCAACAGTACGCATAATTGGCTGCATCCAAGGTGCTTCAACGTAGTAAACGCCGTCCTCCTCGGTAATTTCAAACTTCTTGCCAACGCCAAGCATATCGTCAAGTTCTTCCTGCGGAATAGGCTCTGCTTCGTATTCCTTTATAGGCGGCAGAGTTTCGAGTACCTCGGCAATTTTCATAACAAGCTCGTGAGTACCCTGTGTTGTAGCCGCTGAAATGCAGAAGAAATCCATTCCCTGTTCTTCAATAAAGCTGCGGAATTCCTCAATCTGCTCCTCAGTTGCCATATCGGATTTATTAGCGGCAACGATTTGCGGACGGGTTGCAAGTTCCTCATCGAACTTTGCAAGCTCCTGATTGATTATGCGGAAATCATCCTTTGGGTCACGTCCCTCAATGCCCGAAACGTCCACAACATGGACAATCAGACGGCATCTTTCAACGTGGCGGAGGAACTCATGACCAAGACCAACTCCGTCACCTGCACCCTCGATAAGTCCGGGAATATCCGCCATAACAAAAGAACGCTCCTCACCTGTCTTGACAACGCCGAGAACAGGGGTAAGGGTTGTGAAGTGGTAATTGGCAATCTTCGGCTTTGCGGCACTTACAACGGAAATCAGCGTGGATTTACCCACGTTGGGGAATCCTACAAGTCCCACATCGGCAAGAAGTTTCAGTTCAAGAGTAACCTCAAACTCCTCACCAGGGAAGCCGGGTTTTGAAAATCTTGGGATTTGTCTTGTGGAAGTGGCAAAACGGGCATTTCCCTTTCCGCCATTTCCTCCCTTTGCAAGGATTTTCGGCTCGTCCGTTGACATATCCGCCATAATACGTCCCGAATTAGCCTCACGGATAAGCGTACCTCTCGGCACTTTTATAATAAGAGGCTCAGCACTTTTACCTGTGCAGTTACGGGATGAACCGTTCTGACCTCTTTCAGCCACATATTTTCTCTTATAGCGGAAATCAATAAGAGTTGAGAAGTTGTCATCGACAACGAATACAACATCGCCGCCCTTACCGCCGTCACCGCCGTCGGGGCCGCCTGAGGCAACATATTTTTCTCTGTGGAAGGAAACAGCACCGTCGCCGCCGTCCCCTGCCTTTATTTTAATTTTCGCCTTATCAACGAACATTTTTTACCTCCTTGAAAGTCGGGAGAATACATATATCTAATTCTTATATCAATAAGGGTTTCCTTATTTAATAATGAAAAATCCCAAGCAAAAGCTCGGGATTTATAGGCAATCAAAAATGATTACTGCTCTGCGTAAACAGAAACCTTCTTACGGTCCTTGCCAAGACGCTCGAACTTTACTCTTCCGCTAACTGTAGCGAAAATTGTATCGTCAGAACCAATACCTACGCCAACGCCGGGATGAATATGTGTACCTCTCTGGCGAACGAGGATATTGCCAGCCTTAACGAACTGTCCGTCAGCACGCTTTACACCAAGTCTTTTGGACTCAGAGTCACGGCCGTTCTTTGTAGAACCAACACCCTTTTTATGAGCGAAGAACTGCATACTAATCTTAAACATACTTACACCTCCGAGATAGTGATTTTAATTGTTTTTGGAAATTCTTCGAGAATAGCTTCAAAATGAAGTTTAAGCTGCTCCAGCATAGCGGAAGCTGTATTTATTGAAGCGGTTGTCCGACATTCAATTACATTATCGCTAACATTCACTTTAGGTTCGCAGTCAAACTCATTCAGCAGATTTACAATAAGCTGAACCGCCGAGGAAACCGATGCACAAACTACATCATGTCCCCTGTCGGCATAACCCGCATGACCGCTTATACTGAAACCATTCAGAAGTCCTTTTGAGTCATAAAACTCAGCACGAATCATGATTAAGCCTTGATTGCTTCAATCTTAACCTGTGTGTAAGGCTGTCTGTGGCCCTGCTTCTTCTTCTCGCCCTTCTTTGGCTTGTAAGTGAATACAGTAACCTTCTTAGCCTTGCCGTTCTTAAGAACCTTAGCTTCAACAGCTGCACCATCAACATAGGGAGTTCCTACCTTGATGCCGTCCTCAGCACCGAGAGCAACAACCTTATCGAAAGTAACTGTGTCGTCAGCCTCAACTGCGAGCTTTTCGATGAAGATGATATCTCCCTCATTTACCTGATACTGCTTTCCGCCTGTTTCAATAACTGCGTACATTTTCGGCACCTGCCTTTTCATAAAACTCGCTACCACAGGCGTGTTTGCACAGCTTTAAAGGGCATTTCTAAAAACCATCTGTATGCCCTTATAGCCTGTCAGTATGCGGCAATTATTATTCTATCATACTTTTCCCGATTTGTCAAGGGCTTTTTGAGATTTTTCCAAAATAATCTTTTTATATCATAACAATTATATTTTTAACAGTTCTGTTTATTATCGTTTCTTCAACCCACTTTAATTCTTTATGTCTTTCAGGTGAATTATGCTGTCCATACCAATAGTAATGCCAATGCCCCCTTCTATAATGCATACCTATTTCAGTCGGTCTTGTTTTAAGATCTGAATATTTTATAACTTTATAATCTGAAGTCGATTTCACGTTATAATCTATAATTCCAACTGAATTTGATAAAGGAGTATTCTTTTCATTCTTTTGTTGCCATTTCGATAATGATTTATTTCCAATATCCATTTCATTTGATTCAAATATTTTTTCTGCTACTATAGATGTTATTATCCAAAACATTTTTATCAAACCATCATATTCAAACAACGGGGAAAATAAGTACTCTTCAACTTTTATTGACAATTGTACACTTTTCCATTTTTCTTTGTAATGACGAAAAATGAGTTTTTGATTTTTCAAATCAACATCTACAACAAGAACATCAAAAAAACATCGCATTTCATTTTGTGGTAAATATGCAAATTTTTTTATATACTTACCTTGAATCGTATGTAGAAATTTAGCATCAGCTATTACTGATTCGTCTTTTAATGTATAGAATATTCCCTTTGTTTCACTAAAAGACGATAACCTTGCAATAGAGAAATCTGCACTACTTTCACAATTTTTCTGTTCATAGGTATTTTTTGGAGTGTTATCGTTAAGCTTTTCAGGATTAATAAACAAATCCATAGTTCTTTCTGCAACAAGCTTTAATGTTTTAATATAATCGCTATAGGTTGCTTTGTTCAGCATATTGTAATAGGGATACACTCTATAATGACCCCTATATCGAATTATATTTTCAAAAAAGTCAATATAATACATTTTAAGTTTGCACAGTTTAGTTATCTGCTCGAGTTTTTCATCAATCGCAGAAGAAATAACAACATTATCATTTCCATATTCAACTATTTCATCGCAAATTTCTGGATTTAAAACAGATACCGAACAATGCACTTTTGATATAGGATTGAAAAAAGATATTAGTTTAACAGGAATCCTCAACAAAGATGATTCATCAGAAGAAATATCCAACTTGAAATACAATTTTCCGTATTTATAACCTACAGTATTATTTTTTAATCGTATAAAACATTTTTCCTTTTTCTCGCTATCAGCAAATAAAAATATATCTGGAATCAATTTAGAACTATATTTACATTTAATATAACCATACGGCACAATATCATAATAATTATTAATCAAAAACGAACGCACTTTATTTTCTATATGATTTGAAATGTATTCCATTCTTTCAAGCTTATTTATTTGACGATGTATATTTTCACCATTACCTACAATCTCACTTCCCATTTGATTGAAATAAACCGTTCTTAATCCAAATGTATTCAAATTATCTCTCGAATCTATTTCTAAAAATCTTTCTTCAATTAATTCAGCTTGACGTAGAATTTCTTTATTAGAATTCAGTAAAACACCTATCAATTTATTTTTTCGTTTGGGATATTTTATTTTAGCTACCAAATAAATATATATCGTTTTATTTCTATATTCATATTCAAAAATAGTAAATATAGGTGAATATTCAAGTGCAATTGATTTGCTTGTTTTAATTTTTTTATCTTTAGCTATATTTTGCTCTTTTGTAACTTTGGTAGTTTTCTTTTTAGGCTTTGACTTTTCATAATATGGGGCATTTTCATAATTATGGGTATTAAAACCCAAACTTTTAACGCTATTAATATTGTTAATTATTTTTCCTTTATATTTACTAAAATTAAATGCAACATTATAACTCGCAACAACATCACCAGAATAAAAAGAAACATAAGAAAATCTCGAAAAATCATCTCTTTCTATGCAACTTAAAACCTCATTTATTTCATTTAATGCCTTAAGCTTTATTCCTATATATTTATTTTCTGTTATTTTTACGCAATATACCCAGTTCTTACGTTTTAATTCATAAATCCTATTCACAACAATATCCATAACATTAACTTCCTATTGAAATTTCATAATGAAATTAATAATAAAACTCATGGGAATTAAGCTAAAAACCTAATTCCCATGATCAACACAGTAATTACCAAGCTCTGTACTTCTCAGAAGCTACTCTGTAAGCTGTTCCGGGAACATACATATCCTTAGGTGAAAGTTCAGATGTCTTGCCCTCCTGCTCAGCCTTTTCCTTAGCTGAAAGAACGAGATTTCTCAGTTCTCTGTAAGCAACAGAACCTCTTACGATGTTCTGAACATGCTCCTGCGGAGGCTGTGTGCTGAGGTATTCAATAACTGTCTGCTGAATGTAGAAGTATGAACGGAGCTGAGTTTTCTTGAACTCAATGTTATTTTCGCCGTCGATGAAGAACAGGCTGTCGCCCTCCTGATAGCCAAGAGTAAGCTTTGCCATAATCTCAGGAACGAAAATTCTGATTTCGGAAGCAAGGTCAGCATTGCCTGTCTTTTCCTCAAGCTCCTTAACCATTGCTGTGTACTCATCCTGACTCTTAATCTGAGCAAGCTTGCCAAGAACGAATGCTGCACCGTCAACTACTGTTTCCTTCTTGAATGGACAGTTGTCGTCAGCCTGATTGATGAAAATAGCACACTGCTTTTCACATCTGAATGTATTCTCAGCGTCCCATGAACCAACGTACTCCTCAAAGTACTTTGAAAGCTCAGTGCATACAGAACCGTTGATTCTTACCTCGATAATCTGTCTGTCCTTGTGCTTTGCAAGGTAAATTCTCAGCCAGTAGTACTTCTTTGAACCGAGATACTTAGGCATTTCATTGAGAATGAAATTGATAATCATTACAGGATCGCCCTTTTCAGCCGCACCGATTCTAACGATAGACTGTGCGTACATATCAAAAGTATAGCGATTTCCGAGATAGCCTGCGGGAACTTTCATAGGATTCTTCTTCTGCATTGACTGGTCAAGAGGATGCCATGTTGCACCGTAGAAAATATCAACAGCCATTTTTGCAGCTTCCTCAAAAGTCTTGCCCTGTGCGTCAACGGGGTCCATAAGAGGCTCATCGAAATCATCATGATTTACAACGAACATTACCTGTAAAAGCTTTGTTTCTTCTTTATCCTGAACATTTCCAATTCTTACGTCAACTGTATAACCTCTGGGCATAATGATACATCCGTCATAAACATTGCCCTTTTCCAGTTTTTTATCCAGAGCTGCAAGTACAAGCTCCTGATATGCTGAATTATCAACCTTTGTTTCAGCATTTGTATTTGTTTTCTTCTCCTCAGTCTGATTTTTCTTCTTAAATAATGCCACTTTAATCATTCTCCTTGTCATTTTATGTATTTCTCCGCCGTCATACAGTGCCTGCTGACTTTGCGGAGCTTTAAAACGGTAAGCTTACCGATTTAACCTTGATTTGCGGAGCGACGCTCCTTTGGCGGATTGTGAAATTCCGCTTAAATTGTGTATTCAGCAGCCGCCCAGCCTTCCTTGACGCTGACCTGTTTTCTGATAAAGCCAACGCTTTCAACGGCTGTGAGGACTTCCTCCATACGCTCCTCGATTATACCTGAAATAATGAGGGTTCCGCCCTTTTTGATATAGCGGAGGAAGAACTCCTTCATTGCAATAAGCACATCGGCAACGATATTTGCCGTAATCATATCGTATTTTCCGTCAATTTCATCGGCAAGAGCCTCATCGGAAAGGATATTTCCGAAATATGTCTTGTACTGCTCAGATGTGATATTGTTTTTCTCAGCGTTTTCCATAGCTGTTGCAGCGGCATTTTCTTCAATATCCACCGCCACAGCACTTTCTGCACCCATAAGTATAGCCGCAATTGAAAGTATACCGCTTCCGCAGCCAAGGTCAAGAACCTTATCGCCTTTATTAACGGATTTTTCGATAATTTCAAGACAGAGTCTTGTGGTATGATGCTGACCTGTTCCGAAACTTGACGCAGGGTCAATTTCTAAAATAATTCTGCTGTCATCGGAATATTCCTCCCATGAGGGCTTTACAGCAAGCTTATCGCCTACGGTAAAGGGCTTGAAATACTGTTTCCAGTTATTTGCCCAGTCCTCCTCACGTATATCGGAAAGCTCTGCTTCAAGTCTGCCGTAGATATTTTCCGTATCAGCGGCTTTCATATCAGCCAGCATTGACTTTACCGACATAAGCATATCAGCACCCTGTTCATTGCCCGGGAGATATACCGTCACGCAGGTTTCGCAGTTTGCAAGTCCCATAAGGTCGTCGTCGATATAGTCCCATTGTCCGTTCTTGTTATCAAGAAACTCCTTGAAATCCTCGGAATCCTTAATAACGAACCCCTTTACACCGATATCCATAAGCTTTGCACAAAGCAGCTCAATTCCATCGGCGGAGGTATAGATATTTACCTCTGTCCATTCCATTGAAAAATCCTCCTGTATTATACTATTGTCAGATACTCCCTTACGTCATTCAGGTCGGTCATTCCGTCACCGTTTATATCAGCAGCATAAAGCTGAACTGCGGTGAGAACAGATATACCATTTGGGAGCTGTTCTTTCTGCTGTAAAAATGAATTCAGCAGCGATAAATCATATTTATCCACATTTCCGTCATTATTTATGTCACCCTTTGCATGCAAATGGGCTTCTGTCTTTTTCAGATACTTCATATCAACCCAGCCGCTTATATCAATGGAAGCAACAAAGCCATAGCCGTCTACAACCTTAACGATATTGATTACATCGCCATTTCGCAGATTGTAAACAACCTCGCCTTTTCCCTGCTCCGAATAAACAGCAGTAGATTCCTCAGCTGAAACATAATGCTCGCCAATGCTCTGGAGAACCTCAGCTTCAAAGGAAACCTCAGCCTTATCATCCCCTGCCTCGGCTGTAATCACGATTTCGTATTTACCCGGGGTAAGTGCATCATAAGCTGATGTGTCCACGGTAATCAAATCGGAAGTTACCATATCCACAGTCTGTGACCAGCTGCCCTTTTCCTCATCTTTTCCGCTTACGGTAACAGTTCCGCCTGTAAGGTCAAGCTCCTCACCGAACTGGAAAATCGTTCTGTCAGGCATTGAAGCTATTTCAACTTTAAGGGGAGCGTTATCCTCCACGGAAGCGTGGGGAGCATTTGTGCCTTTCAGCATCCAGAATTCTCCCTGTAAGCCGTTGGGATAAGCCTCGTATAAATTGTGAGTATCAAATGCAGGGTCGCACATTGTAATTGAACCGTCTGCACCTGCACTTTCAATGTATACCCAATGGTAGCCGCCATTGTTTACTCTTGCGATAATATGCCAGCCCTCCGCCATAAGAGCGTTTATCTCCTCGGCAACGGCTGATTTTTCAGTATTCTGAAAATATCTGTCAGCTCCGAAAGTAATGTTGGGGATAATTGTATTGATTGTTCCCCAGCTTGCAATTGCTCCGTCGTAGCTGAAACCATTTGCATTTGTATAGGCATTTGCAAGCACACCGGGGTTAAACTGCTCAATACTTGTAATGCCCATATTTGTCATAGCTGTGCTGTCGATTGAACCCGAATGTACTGCCATAATGGCAAGGGAAGTCAGCAGACAGCCTGAACTTCTTATTGTTGTACCGCCCATGGGAGTTTCACTCCAGCGTGGGTCCATCTGACTCCAGTCACGGTACTCCTCCAAAACAGAAACATTTGAAAATTCTGCAACTGCAATTTCACCCGTTACGGCAGTTTCCTCGGAAACAACCTCAACCGCCATAGCAGACGGAACTGCACAGTATGCCGCAGTAAGAACTGCTGCAAATAAACTCATAATTTTTTTACACTGCATTGGTATCACTCCATTTCATTAACAAGGGTAACTATTTTCTTTCCCTCTCGTGAAAAAATGATTCCCACAGCCCCCATACATATCGCTCCGTCAACTTCTCTTTATTTTTCCTTGAGGAGCAAAATTATGTCGTGCGTTTTCTTTTATTTCTTTTGGCTTTACGCTCAGCCTTTACAGCCTCTCCGTATGCCTTATACGCATCTATATATGTCGTTATCGCCTTTGTCTTGTCCTCCTCTGTAAGCTCACATCCGCCGTACTGTGATTTTTCAAAGAGCAGAGTCACAGCAGAAATATCCGCAGAGGATTTTTTGTAAATTGCATTTTCAGCCTCGTGTGCCGTTGATGTACGGGGAATTCCATACACCTTGCATAAACGACGCATAACAGCCTCTGTCGCTTTATCAGGGGTTTTTCTTCTGACAATCATCAAGAAAATTCCGTGTGTCAGAACAGGAGTCAGGAATATGAATAACAAAACTACAGCTGAGCAGCCGAGAATAATCAATCCCGATTTCATCAGAAGTGATGAAACATCTTCTTTTTCCTTTTCGATTTCACCCCATGTTCTTGTTGGCTCAAAGCACATCCAGCCGTAACCCTTTATGTAAAGTTCGGGGAAGCCGTGAGCGTCATTTGCTGTTACAATAAAGTTGTTTCCCTTGTCGTCAAGATATTGTGTCTGCATATTAAAGCCCTCGCAGTATCTCGCTGGTATTCCTGCGGCTCTTGCAAGAAGCGTCATAGCCGTTGCATATTCATAGCAGACTCCCCTCTTTGTATCAAAGAGGAAATCCTCCACGTTTTCGCCCATTTCCTTACGATATGAAAGGTCATAGGTGTAGTCGTTTTCTATGAAGTACATTTCTAAAATTTTTGCCTTTTCATAAGGAGTATCCACATCATCAGTAAGCTCCTGTGCAAGCTCATAAATCTTTTTGCTGCCGCCGTAGTCAAGATAATTTTCCACAGCGTGTTCATATGCCTCTGCATTTTTCAGCAAAACCTGATTATATTTCTGAACTTCCTCGTCCTCACTTACAGGCAGAGCGTCATGTGCGTCATTGAGAAGCTGTTCGTAATCCTCGATTTCGGCAAGAGCCTCTGCAAACGCCTTGCTCTTTTCCTGATTGAAGAAAACAGGGAGAACGTAGCTGTAACGAAAGGTATCGCCTGAGGAAAATTCGTCATCGTGAGAAAAAACAATGCCTGATTTTGTAAGACCGTGAGTTCCATTGAATGTGGAAGAATTCATGGAAACTGCACCTGCGGGAACAGGGGCGGAATTCGTCCTGTTCGTAACCGCTGTTATTCTCATATCAAACTTTCTGTTCGGACTTATTGTAATATCCGCAAATTCTGTAAGGTCATACTTTTCCGCAAAATCGCTGTCATTCTTAACGGCACAAAGAACAGCCTGTGCAACTTCTCCGTCATAATATATGGAGAATGGCAGTTCTTCCTGATACCAGTAACGGCTGTCAATTTCAGAATACGACCATTTGTCGTTTTGGAAATTATATGATGTAAATGTTGATGTTTTAAGCTGTACCGCCTGAGGCGACGACGCATAATAAAAGGGTGTATTTCCCATATTGCGTCGGAACTGCTCACCGTCGGATTCATCCTGAAAAATGCCCAGCATATTGAGGAATCTATCAGTGAGGGCTTCAGCGTTAATCAACGTATCAATCATTGTTCTGTCGGCTTCAATGGGAGGTTTTGGGAAAAATGCCGCTAAAAGGGCAAAAAGCACCGTAAAAACCGCCGCAGAACGGAACATTTCAGGTCTGTCAACCGCCTTTGCGTCCTTTGTATCGGACATCTGTCGGAAATTTGCAAGAACTACAAAAAATCCCACACAAAGAGCAATGATAAAGCCGATTGCCATTTCCTCATTTTCCTTACCATAAATTGAAAAGGGAATGATAAGTATAAGGAAATTCATAAAAAGTCTGTACCGCACTCGTGTAAAATAATAGATTACCGAGAGCATAAAAATAAGGAACAGCATGAAAATTGCAATTGTGTACCATTTATTGTACTGCATTACATTAACAGGCGTAAGAAACCACAATCCCCATGAAACAGGATATTTTTCGCTGCCTCGTTCAATAACTGCGGAAGAACCTGCAATAAATCCCGAAAACAGCAATATATAGGCAACTGCACCGATAATATGGTGCTTGTTTATAAAATCAAACAGACGGAAAATAAACCAGCCTGCCACGTAGGACACAATGGCATATTTCCACATATCAATGCTGCGGTAGTGATTCATAATTGACATCATTGCAATCACAACATACAGCAAAACAGGGTCTGCAAGAGTTCTTATCAGAAATGCCTTTAAATCTTCTTTTCTTTCAGTCATATTTATACCAACTTAAAATTATTGTCACCGTCAAGATACCACATTTTACAATCGGTTTCGTTCTTGTCACGGGCAGAAGTACCGATAAGGCTTACAGCCTCCTTATCCTCAAATGCAGATATAACGCTATTTAAAGATGATGTACAATCAGTGGAGGCAATTACGCAGGAACAAACCGATACAGCGTCAATCTTTATTCGCCTGTCGCACTCAACACTCGCCGCAAGAACTTTCAGAAGAAGCTGTGACGGGTAATCGGGATTGTCAACACTTTCAGAAACAACCTCACCGCTTGCACCATAATAGACAAAAGTGGAGGCAATGCCGTTTTTTATAAGTGCTGATAAAAGTCCGAATGCAGAGCATATAATGCGTTCCTCACGCAATATGGCATCTTCCGCTTTTACGCCCTTTGCCCTGAACAAATCAAGTGCAATTACAGGCTGAACCGCTGATGCAGCCTCATCAAGACGAATCATAAGCTGATTTTTCTTTGCAGAGAGCTTCCAGTTCACACGCTTCAAAGGGTCCCCTGCCTCATATTCACGATGCTCATATCCGGGAGTTGTTGTAGCTGAAAACAGCTGTGCTGAATCGTTTTTCTCCTCATCATCTGAGGTCATAACCGAATCGGCAATGCTTCTGAAAAGCTTTGATGATGTTTTGGCATCGGGAATTTCAGGAATTACTCCAACGCTTTTGGGCGGAGGAAGCTGACTTTTTATATTAAAGCCCGCAAATCCTAAAAATCCGCAGGAACGGACAGAGGAAACGAATATACTGCCGTTTCCGCCTGTATTTGCGTCAACCTCAACGGAAAAGCTCTTGCTGTTACCTTTTATAATAGAGAGCTTGTAGAGTTTGTCAATATTGCCGAAAACCTCACTGGCAGCAAGACGGATTTCAATTATACCCAATGGGAAAAATCCGCTTTTTTCAACATTTACATTAACTTTCAGCTTACTGCCCTTTTTGACAAAGCCGTCACAGTCAAAGGTTACAACAGTTCTCTTTCTGCCATACCATGCGAAAAAGCCTGAAACAAGGGGTGCAAACACCATAAAGGCTATAATTACAACGCCGATGTCACCGTCAATGTAAAAGGTGAATATAAGCAGGGCTACAGCTATCGAAATTATAGATAATATTGTGCCCATATCAGTTTCCCATAGACGGAACGGCAAGTGTGTTCAGAATTGCCTCAACATAGGCTTCTGTGGAATTGAATTCCGTTCTGCCCTGCGGTGAAAGAATAATTCTGTGGGCAAGTACAGAAACTGCCGTTTTCTTTACATCATCGGGAGTTACATAGTCACGCTCGTAAATGTAAGCGTAAGCCTTAGCCGCCTTATAAAGGGCAATACTTCCTCTCGGACTTACACCGAGAGCAGCATTTCTGTCGCTTCGTGTAAATCTTACGATGTCCACCACGTACTTTTTCACTTCATCGGTAACACGTATATTACGCACTTCCTCCTGCATTGCCAATATTTCGTCAATGGTCATTGCAGGCTCTGTGATGTTATTTATGGGGTTGTACAGCTCTGTTCTTTCGAGAATTTTCATCTCCTCATCAGCATCGGGATAACCCATTGACAGCTTCATAAAAAATCTGTCCATTTGTGCCTCAGGGAGGTGGAATGTACCATATGTTTCAACGGGGTTTTGTGTTGCCATTACGAGAAATGGCTTAGGGAGCGGATATGTTGTGCCGTCCATTGAAATCTGTCGCTCCTCCATAGCTTCGAGAAGTGCCGACTGCACTTTCGGGGAAGCACGGTTGATTTCATCGGCAAGGAGGAAATTGCACATTGCAGCACCCTCACGGTATGTAAATTCACCTGTCAGGCTGTCAGGCATTGTAAAACCTGCAATATCCGAGGGCATAACATCGGGAGTGAGCTGTATTCTGTTGAATTTTCCGCCAACTGAACGGGAAAGTGCTGTAATAAGCTGTGTTTTTCCAACTCCGGGAACATCTTCAAGAAGAACGTGTCCCTCACAGAGCATAGCTGAAATAAGTCGTATAACAGTATCCTCTTTGCCAACGATAACTTTTCCTATAGAATCGGCAAGAAGTCTGATTTTTCCATTCATATTTTTACCCCTACTATTGTTAAATTATTTATAGTGTGAGAGATTACACTCACAGCCTTTACTATTATAACATATTTTTGTCAATATAGCAAGTCTTTTTAGCATAAATAATAAACCCGCACTTTTGTGCATTATGTACAACTAAAATGATTTTTTATTGTTACAGCCGCTACTATCTTTATTCGTAATTCGTAATTATTTATAAAAAAGCTAAAGGCTAACAGCTAATGACTTTAAAAAGCTAAAGGCTAACAGCTAATAGCTAATGGCTAATGGCTTTAAAAAGCTAAAGGCTAACAGCTAATAGCTAATGGCTTTAAAAAGCTAAAGGCTAACAGCTAATAGCTAATGGCTTTGAAAAGCTAACGGCTTTTGTACAATTTATACTGTCATTTTTTGTTATAAATTGTCTGAAATGCCAAAAATGATAATTGCGTGAAAAAACTATTGAAAAATAACAGAAAATATGGTATAATGATAGCAAGCTATAATTCAAAAAAGGAGGTTTCTGTTATGAAACATATCAAGACAATGAACAAGGCTAATCTCAAGGAGTCCGCTAAGAAGGGCGGCTGCGGCAATTGCCAGGCTTCTTGCCAGTCTGCTTGCAAGACTTCATGCACAGTTGCTAACCAGAAGTGCGAGAGATAAGCATTTTTTCACAAAATCTTTAAGGGCAGTGTTATGCTGCCCTGTTTTTTTCATTTAGTGATTTTTATTGAGGGATAATCACTGATACAATTTGTTATATCAGTTTCGAGGAGAGATAGTATGATACATAAGTACAAATTAAATGGTTTTAATATAGTTCTTGATGTTAACAGCGGCGGCGTTCATATTGTGGACGAGCTGACTTATGACCTGCTTGACAACGTTGAGCCTCCTTTCGAGGAAAAATGTCCACAGAAAGTTGTGGAAAAGCTTTCAAAGGTGTATTCCGTGGAGGATATTGAGTCATGCTATGACGAAATCGTTGAGCTTTACAATGAAAAAATCCTCTTTTCCGAGGACGATTACGAGAAGTATGCCAAGTATTCCGTAGCATCTCCCGTCAAGGCTATGTGCCTGAATATCGCCCACGACTGCCAGCTTCGCTGTAAATACTGTTTCGCATCAACTGGCGATTTCGGTCAGGGACGTAAGCTTATGACTCTCGAAACAGGTAAAAATGCCATTGATTTTCTCCTTGAAAATTCAGGCGACAGAAAAAATCTGGAGCTTGACTTCTTCGGCGGCGAGCCTTTGATGAATTTCAAGGTTGTTAAGCAGATTGTGGAATATGCACGTTCAAGAGAAGCCGAATACAACAAGAAATTCCGCTTTACTATCACAACAAACGGACTTCTCCTTGATGATGAAAAAATTGAGTTTATCAACAAAGAGATGTCAAATGTCGTACTTTCCATTGACGGAAGAAAGGAAGTCAACGACTATTTCCGTGTACTTCCCAACGGTCAGGGCTGCTATGATATGATTCTGCCGAAATATCAGAAGCTTGTAGCAGGCAGAGGCGACAAGGAATACTACGTGAGAGGAACTTTCACAAATAAGAATACAGACTTTGCAAATGACGTATTTGCGTTATATGAGGCAGGTTTTGACCAGATTTCAATTGAGCCTGTTGTAGGCGAGGGCGATGAATATGCCCTTACTGAAAAGGATTTATCCGTGGTATTCAAGGAATACGAAAATCTTGCAAACCGTATCCTCGAAAACGAGAAAAACGGCGGTAAATTCAACTTCTTCCACTTTATGATTGACCTTGACCAGGGTCCATGTGCAATCAAGCGACTCCGTGGCTGCGGCTGCGGCAACGACTATGTTGCAATTACTCCCGACGGCGATATTTACCCATGTCACCAGTTTGTTGGTATGGAGGAGTACAAAATGGGCAACATCGACGAGGGTACTTTCAATCAGGAAATGAAAGCTGATTTTGCAAACTGCCACGTTTATTCAAAGCCCGAATGCCGCAAGTGTTGGGCAAAATTCTATTGCAGCGGCGGCTGTAATGCCAATAATTACCAGTATATGGGCGATGTCCGTTCAGCTCACAAGATTTCCTGCGAGCTTGAAAAGAAGCGTCTTGAATGTGCAATTATGCTGAAAGCTGCAAGAACTTTCGGTGAACAGGAATAAATTAATGAGCCGTCAGCCTTTAGCCGTTAGCTATTAGCCTTTAGCCGTTAGCTATTAGCTTTTAGCCGTTAGCTATGTGGGCGGCTGATATATTGTGTAGGGGCTGCCTTTGGCAGTCCGCAAATCAACGTAATATAGCCGAATATATAGGGGCGGATAATATCCGCCCGAAGTTTCAGTACAAAATTCGGATTCTCAGACAATTCTCGGCTGATATCTTATGATGTCAGCTTTTATTTTTCTGAAAATAATTGCAATTATATGTAAAATATAAAGAAAAAGTGTATAAATTTATTACAAGGAGAAATATGACAAAGAAAAAGAAAACGAAAGTATTAATAATCTATTCCATTATATTTAACGCTTTATGGGCGGTTATGGAATTAATTTTCAAAAATGCTATTGACAACGCATTAAAAAATGAAGTTATAACAGAATTTCTGAAAGAAGTTGTTATAAAAAATCTTCTGTGGACAATACCTGCAATTGCACTTATAAAATATTTCAAAGATGATGTGTACATACCCTTAAAAGAAATGTTTTCAACTAAGGTAAATGTTCTGAAATATCTGCCGATTTTTATTATTTTTACAATTTTTTTACTGTGCAATTCTTTTGTTCTGAACGGAAAAATTACCATATCGGAAAGTTTCGGTATAGATGATATAATAATTTTCATATCTGTGGGATTGACCGAGGAAATTGTATTCCGTGGTTTGCTTCTTAACGTAACATTCCGTGAAGATAAAAAATGGCAGGCTGTATTGATAAATTCCCTTATGTTCCTTGCAATTCATTTCCCAATATGGATACACAACGGAATATTCATTACTGCTTTTACAGGTTTTAGCTTTGTACCAATTATAATATTGAGCATTATTTTCAGTTGGAGTTTTATCAAAAGCAGAAATATTCTTGTACCTATTGCATTGCATACGTACTGGGATTTGCTGCTTACAATGATTTCTTAAACAACGGTGATTACAGGCGAGAAATGCTTGTCCTCCACCCAAACATACACTTAATACCAATCCCTAAAACAACAGTAGACAAATCTAATGGCTAAAAGCTAATAGCTAACGGCTAATTTAATAATTACGCATTAATTCTGAATTCTTAATTCATAATTCTTAATTCAAAAACTGTCCGTCAGCGGCGTACAAGCGTATTCACCAAAAAAACAGATTTCGTGATTTCATTTTCTGCATTTCTGCCAATTGATTTTTGGAATATTTTAGGATATAATATAATAGTATGATAGAAAAATAACAATTATTATGAAAGTAGGTTTTTACTATGGCTAATAAAGTTGTAAAGTTCGGCGGCAGCTCTCTGGCAGACGCTAATCAGTTCCGCAAGGTTGCCGATATTATAAAATCCGATGACAAGCGTAAATACGTTGTTCCCTCTGCTCCCGGAAAGCGTTTTTCCGATGATATCAAGGTAACTGATATGCTCTACAAGTGCTGTGAGCTTGCTGTCAGCGGTGAGGATTTCACAAATGATTTCCAGATTATCAAGGACCGCTACAACGGAATTATTTCCGACCTCGGTGTAAATATCAGCCTTTATGAGGATTTCGATATTATCACAAATGAGCTTAAAAATCACCCTGCAAGAGATTTTGCTGCAAGCCGTGGCGAATTTCTCAACGGTAAGATTTTAGCTGCTTACCTCGGCTACAACTTCGTTGATGCCGCTGACGTTATCGTTTTCGATACAAAGGGACAGCTTCTTCTCGATGATACTGTAAAGGCTGTCAGAGCAAAGATGAAAGACCTCGACAACGCAGTAATCCCAGGTTTCTACGGCAAAACAACAGAGGGAGTTATCAAGACTTTCTCCAGAGGCGGTTCAGATGTTACAGGTTCAATTATTGCAAATGCTGTAAATGCTGAAATTTATGAGAACTGGACAGACGTTTCAGGATTCCTCATTGCTGACCCAAGAATAGTTGAAAACCCCGAGGCTATCGAAACAATTACTTATCGTGAGCTTCGTGAGCTTGCATATATGGGTGCATCTGTTCTCCACGAGGACGCTATTTTCCCTGTTCGTTCCGCAGGTATTCCAATCAATATCCGCAACACAAACAGACCTCAGGACGCAGGTACAATGATTGTTTCCAACGACTACGATTTCAGCCGTGAAAGCCTTGGACACACAATCACAGGTATCGCAGGCAAAAAGGGATTCAGCACAATCAACATCGAAAAGGCTATGATGAACAATGAGCTTGGTTTTGGTATGAAAGTTCTCAACGTGCTTTATCAGAACGGTATTTCCTTTGAGCATATGCCCTCGGGAATTGACACAATGAGCATCACAGTTGACAGTGCAAAGCTGGAGCCTGTTCGTGAAAAGGTGCTTGCTGAAATCCGCCGTGAGGTTAATCCCGACCACCTTGAAATCGAGGACGGTATCGCAATTCTCGCAGTTGTGGGCAGACGTATGAAGAATACACGTGGTACTGTTGCAAGAGTTTTTGCAGCTATGGCTCACGCTCGTATTAACGTAAAGCTTATCGACCAGGGTTCATCTGAGCTTAATGTTATCATCGGTGTAAGCGAAAATGACCTTCCCGAAGCTATCAGACGTATCTACGATATGTTTATCAGTTCAGAAAATTAATTATTATTCCGCACAGATTTTTAGTCTGTGCGGATTTTTTATTCAGATTGGTATAACTATTGACAAATATATAAGTATATGTTACAATAAAAATAGAATATGGGTATGCGTTCAAAAAAATATAAATCCATTTCGCTGCTCATATTCGTGTTATTGATGTAAGCGTTAATAACACCAAAAAATCATAGACAAATATAGAGGGAGGAATTTACTATGAAATCCAAAAAATTATCAGCATTATTACTTGCAGGGTTAATGACGGCATCTGCTGTTTCTTTTACCGAAATTATTCCTTGCACAAAATTCACGTCTTCTGCTACATCAGTACCGATAGAGTACCCAGACGATACCAGCGGAGAATTCGGTGAAAATTTAACATGGTCTATCGACAGCGAGGGAACACTCACTATCGACGGCGAAGGTGATATGGTAGATAGCGAGGGTGAAATTCCAGATTACGTTGAGGGAGCACCATGGGATTATCATTATGATAGTATTAAAAAAATAGTAATCGGTGATAAAGTAGGAGCTTTGGTTTATGAATTTATTATCGGCTACCCGAATCTTACCGCTATAGAAGTCGGCGAAGATAACAAGTATCATTCAAGCGATAAGGGTATCTTATACAACAAGGATAAAACCATTTTAATTAACTGCCCCGAAAAGAACAGTATAAAAGAGTATACTATTCCCGACAGCGTTAAAACTATCAATGGCACGGCTTTTTCTTTCTGCCAAAACCTTGAAGAAATAACTATTCCTGATAGTGTAACTAGAATAGGCAGCAGTGCTTTTCATTACTGCAAAAACTTATCTGTAGTGAATTTATCGAAAAATATTGAAATATTAGGTTATGACGTATTTTTGGATACACCATGGCTTAAAAAGCAAAAATCAGAAAATCCCATTGTATGTATAAACGGTGTATTGATTGATGGTAAAAATATTTCAGATGTAAAAGAATTTCCCGAAGATATCAGAGTTATTGGCGGAAGTGCGTTTGAAAACAACACAAAACTTACTGAATTAACTCTCCCCGAAACAGCTACACATATAAGTCAGTTTGCATTTTTCCATAATGAAACATTACAAAGTGTAACAATCCCTGATAGTGTAATCCATTTAGGTGAAGGTGCGTTTTCACAGTGTTCTGAACTTAAAGAAGTTACAATAGGAAACGGAATTACAGAACTCCCATTAAAAACATTTTATTTATGCAAAACACTTAACAAAGTGAAAATCAGCGAAACTGTAAAGAAAATTGACGAAATGGCGTTCTGGGGCTGCTATGATTTAACATCTATAGATATACCTGAAAATGTGGAGTTTATCGGGGAAGATGTTTTCGATGTAAGTTCCTTATGGGAACCTGCACTTGAAACAATTACAATAAGAAATCCCAAATGTGAACTTTCAGAAGATTCCATTCCCGAAAAAACAACAATCTACGGCTACAAAGGCTCAACAGCACAGGAATACGCTGAAAAGTACAACAGAACATTTATTGATATTGAAAGCGATGACACACAGTTAACTCCTATCAGCGGAAAATGCGGTGAAAATGCCAGCTTTGTCCTTGACAGCGAAGGTACTCTCACTATAAGCGGTACAGGTACCGTAAAACAGCCACAGGAATTATACGAATCGGAAGAAAATGCTATATTTCTGCAAACTCCCAAATATTCAGTTAAGAAAATTGTAATTGAAGAAGGAATTTCAGAAATAGGAATGCAGGCTTTTAATAAATTATCAGAGGTCACCTCTCTGACATTACCGAAAAGTCTTCAAATAATAAACTCTCTTTCTTTTGAAGGATGCACCAGTCTTAAATCAGTAAAAATACCTGATTCTGTTACTTCATTAGGATTGTTTTGTTTCGCAAATTGTACTTCCCTTGAAGAAGTCATCCTGCCTAATAATGACGAATATACTTGTATATCACCCTTTGGAAATTGCGACAATTTGAATAACATAGTTTTAGGAGATAAAACAACACATATCCCTGAATTTCTTTTTTCAAAATGCAGCGGATTGAAAGAAATTACAATACCTGACGGCATAAAAAATATCGAGATAGCAGCCTTTGAAGGCTGTGTAAATCTCAAGTCAGTTAAAATTATAAATCCCAAATGCGAACTTTCAGAAGATTCCATTCCCGAAAAAACAACAATCTACGGCTACAAAGGCTCAACAGCACAGGAATATGCTGGAAAGTACAACAGAACATTTATTGATATTGAAAGCGATGACATACAGTTAACACCTACACTCCTCGGCGATGCAAACTGTGACGGAGTTGTTTCAATTGCTGACGCTACAGCTATTCTCCAGAGTATCGGTAATCCCGATAAATACGCATTATCCGAACAGGGTGCTGTCAACGCTGATATTGCCGATACAGGCAACGGAATAACAGTTGACGACGCTGTTAAAATTCAGAAAGTTGACGCTGAAATATAATTCCAATCCCTAAATCAACAGCATTTCTGCTTATCATCTTTGTCTACTAACAGCCTAGGAATTGGTATAAGTCTTATATTCCGCACAGATTTTTAGTCTGTGCGGTTTTTGTTTATTATGCACTAATTTAGTATATACTAACTGTACATTCCTACGAAATTGAAGAAAACTTTGACTTTTTTGCCCTCTAAATACACTTGTATATAGAAAGAAGCAAATTAATGCCGATTTCCAATAATTATTTAAAATGGAGGACACTATATGAAACGATTAATTGCATTAACAATGACTTTAGGTATGATTTTAAGCTGTACCGCCTGTGCCGAAAAAAACACCGAAAACAGCGGAAATTCCGCACCTTTAGCAGAAACTCAGAAACTTATCCTAAATGCCGCTGACATAAGGCTTGCTGATAATTTCAAAAGCATAAAATGCCTTTCCCGTGACCCATTAGGCGGAAATATTCTCACTTTCGGGGAACTGAAAAGCGGCGGATATGCGGGATTCAGCAGCAAAAACGACTTCGGGGATTATACTCAGTTCCGCTTTACACCGCAAGAGGGCGAATTTATCTGTAATGCCGCACTTCTGACTGGAGGACGAAAGGCGGTGCTGACAACTCTTGACGGTGAAACCTTGATTTACGTTTTCGACCGTGACGGCAATATTCAGAAAAATCTGAACTGCGGTGAAATTCTCACAAAGAACAGATTCAGTAATATCTATAATTGTAAGGACGGATTCATTATTAACGATGATAACAGTATTCTGACTATTGTTTCCCTCGACGGCGAAATATTGGGAACTATCGACCTTACGCCTTATCATGTTCATGGTGTATCCATTGACTCCGAGGGAATACCCACGGTTGTATATAGCGGCGAAGATACCACATATACCGCACAGATTGAGAAAACGAAGCTTGTAAATAAGCAGGAATGTTCAGTACTTACCGATACAGCCTACACAATGACGGCAGGTTTCGGGGAATATCGGCTTGCGGCAATGTTTAACGGTATGCTTTACGGCTTAAAGGATAACAGTTGGGTTAAGCTTTGCGATTTCATCGACAACGATTTCAACAGCACCAGTATATACTCCCTTACTATGACGGGAGAAAATGAATTTGCTGCTGCTATGACAGATGAAAGCGGCAGTACAATGAAACTGCTTACAGAGGCGGATATTTCTGTTCTTGAAAGTAAAACAGTCATTCGTGTGGCAAATCTTGTGGCAGGCGATATGACTAATTCAACTGCAAGAGCCTATAACTCGGCAAAACCTGACAGCCCATACCGTGTAGAAGTAAAAGATTATGGCAATGCAAGCTCCCTTTATGATGACAGAATTACAAATCTTCATCAGGATATATTAAGCGGAAATGCACCCGATGTTATCACGTTTAACAGCGAAATAACTCCCGGTTCATTTGGTGCAAGAGAGTCAATTTTCGTGGATTTGTACACTCTCCTTGATAAAGACACAGAACTTAAACGTGAGGATTTTCTTGACGGCTATCTGGAGGGACTGGATTTCAACGGCAAACTTTTGCAGATTTCCCCCTGTTTCGTATTCAAAACTATGGTCGTAAAGGATAAGTTCCTTGACGGACTTACAAGCTGGAACTATGACCAGTTTGCCGAGAAAATAAAGGCTCTCCCCGAGGGAATGAAAATCAACACATGGGAAAACCAGCAGATGAACTATAATTTCTTACAGCTTATGGATTATTCTGAATTTGTGGACTATGAAAATGCCGTGTGCAATTTTGAAGATGCAGGATTTATTAAAGCCATGAATATTGTTCGTGATAATCATATAGGACTTACATTAGAGGAATATGACAGCTGGATGAATGAAAGCGGCGGATTTGATGTATACACTCCAGGTCAGTATATCAACGACGAAAGTATGATTTACGATATGGACTTGGGCGGCTGGTTCGGTCTCCGTCAGACGCTTCATGCACAATTTAATGAGCCTGCAACACTTGTCGGCTATCCCAACGAAAACGGAAACGGCTCTTTTGTTCAGCCGTCGAATTGTATGGGAATTATGGCAAATTCTCCCTGTATTGATGGTGCTTGGGATTTTATCAAGACTGTTTATTTCTCCGAAGAATACTATTCAAATAAAAATGGCGTATACGGCAGTTGGTACTATCCTACGGTTGAGGAATACTACGTAAAGCAGTTGGAGGAGCAGAAAAACGCAACCTATACTGATGAAAACGGCGAAACAATCAGAGGCGATAAGCTCTGGATTGGACCTGACAGTGACGATTTTATCACATATTACGAGTTCACCGACGAAGAATGTGAGAAATACGACAAAATAGTTCGTGAAGCTGCAAAGGACGTAAGACAGGGAGATAATGTAATTTACAATATTATCCGTGAGGAAACTATGCCATTTTTCGAGGGTGAATATACGGCAGAAAAGACAGCTGAAATTATCCAGAACAGAGTAAGCATATATCTCAGCGAGAAATATGGATAAGTCAAAAACCGCACAAAGCATTACGCTCTGTGCGGTTTCTTTTACTGAATATTAAATTATGTCCTGAAATTTTGTCATTTATTCCGTCATTTCTCTGCTGTTAATTATTCTTCGTCCTCTTTTTTCTTGCTCTTTTTCATAGCATAAATACCGCAAAGAGCCATTACGCCTGCTGAAAATGCCAGATAGTCATAAGCTTTTGCGAAACCTGTCTGTGGAAGTTCTGACTCGGAATCATTAGGAGTTGTAGTAGTAGTTGTTGTTGTTGTTGTTTCAGAGTCGAAATCAGGTGCAGTTGTTGTAACAGATTCTTCTTCGATAATTGCAAAATCTAAGCCGTACTTTTCAGCATGAGCCTGTGCAGTTGAGCCAACGTGTCCCCAAATTGTTGCACCGTCAGGGAATACAAACTCGCTGTCAGCAATTACACAATTTGGATCATCAAAAGTATACAATGAAAATCCGCAGTTATTGAAGGCATAATCGCCAACCACTGTCATTGCATTTTCCATATAAGAACCAACTGATTCAACATTAATACAACCGTCAAATGCGTGTTCACCAATTACCTTTGTAGTGTCAATAGTTGTAATATTTTTGCAGTTGTAGAATGCATAAGCACCAACGCTTGTTACACCTTTGCCGAAATTAACAGCTGTAATCTTATCTGAAAACTCGCTCCAAGGATAGCCGCCTTCGCCACACTCAAGCATTTCGCCCTCGCCGTCAATGTAAAGCATACCGTCATTATAAAGGCTCCATGTGAGGTTTTCTCCTAATTCGCCATATGCAATAAATCCCTGTTCTACGCTTTCAATCTCAACAAAATCCAAACCGTACTTTTCAGCATAAGCCTGTGCAGTTGAGCCTGCATAACCATGGATTACTGTGTTTGCAGGGAATACAAACTCGCTGTCAGCAATAACACATTCGGGATTTCTGATGTATACGACTTCAAGACTATCACATCCGTTAAATGCATAATCACCGATTTCAGTAATGTTTTCAAAAGCAGTGAAATATGCTAACTTTTCACAGTTCTCAAATGCATGAGAACCTATACTCATAAAGTCGTCATCAACAAATGCATATCCAACTCCTCCAAGATTTTTGAAGTTATAGAAAGCATAATCGCCTATTGAACCTGATTCGATATCAAAGAAAACAAACTTCACCTTATCAGCATATTCACTCCATGGGGATTCACCGTCAAGAACAGGCATATCACCAGTACCGTCTATACTAAGACTACCATTGTTTAATAAAGTCCATGTATAATTATCGTCAAGCTTACCCTCTGCCAATACAGAGCAGTCATCATATTTGAAATTATACTTTTCAGCATAAGCCTTTAAATCATCACTTATTCCTGAAATTAAAATTCCTTCGGGGAAAACATTCGGGCTGTCTGCAACTGTACAATTTTCAGATGAGAGATAAAGATGTTCCAGTGAATCACAGCCGTAGAAAGCATAATCCTGTATTTCTTCTACATTATAGAATATAGTTGATTCAAGTGAAGTACAACCGTCAAATGCGTGTTCACCGATTCTTGCAATCTGGTTTGCTGTTCCCTCAGTCTGAACACTTCTAAGATTTGTTAAACCGCTGAATGCGTAATCACCGATACTTTCAATATTTCCGTCAATACTGATATTTGTAATCTTATCTGCAATTTCCGCCCAAGGTACAATGTCAGCACTTGCCCAGTTGTTCATAACGCCTTCGCCTCTCAGCCAGAGATAGCCAGTATTTTCGTCAAAGCTCCAGTTAATAGCTTCGCCGCAAGTACCCTCATAGACTTCTTCATATTCAATTTCAACGAACTCCAAGCCGTACTTTTCAGCATGAGCCTGTGCAGTTGAGCCTGCAACGCCAAAAATAGTCATATCCTCAGGGAATACATAAGGACTGTCAGCAATGACACATTCAGGATTTTCTATAATTAATCCGCCCAAATTATCACAGCCATAGAAAGCGTAATCGCCGATTTCTTTAAGAACAAATTCACCAGATGTTATTGTACTTGTAATATTTGAACAGCCCTCAAATGCGTGAGCACCAATTACAGGTGCAAGCTCAATGGATTTGAGATTCTTGCAGTTGTAGAAAGCATATTCACCGTAGTTATAAAGTTCTCCTGAATATTCAACTGTATCGAAAAGTTCAGTATATTCTTCCCAGTTGCTGTAGCCCATATAACTGTCCATAATGCCGTCGCCATTTATTACAAGACGGTTGTCACTCAAAATATTCCATTCAAGAGTTTCGCCACATTTACCCTCGTAGGATTCATTATCCTTGATTTCAACAAACTCCAAGCCGTACTTTTCAGCATGAGCCTGTGCTGTTGAACCTGCATATCCCCAGATAGTTGCATTTACAGGGAATACAAATTCGCTGTCAGCAATTACACAGTCGGGATTATCGATTTCATAAACATCATATCCGCAGTTATTGAAAGCATAATCACCGATTACATTAACAGTTAAATCACCATAAGTACTATAACCGTTAACATTAATACAACCGTCATATGCGTGTTCGCCAATTACGGGAGCAAGATACATGGTTTCGAGATTTGTGCAGTTGTAGAATGCATAAGAACCAATGCTTGTTACTTCCTTTTCAAAATAAACACCCTTAATCTGGTCTGCATATTCACTCCAAGGATAGCCTCCCTTGCCGCAGTCAGGCATTTCGCCAGTGCCTTCGATGCTGAGGTCGCCGTTTTTATTGAGGTTCCATTTGAGATTATCGCCTAATTCACCCTCGGCAACAATAGGAGATTCTTCCTCCTCGGGAGCTGTAATTTCAGAAGATAAAGTCTTGAAGCTTCTGCCGAACAGCTGAGCATACATCAAAGCACCTGAACCCTCAGCAGCATAGATTACAGTATCTTCGGGAATCGCATCTTCGCTTTCAGCAAACTTACATTCGGGATTTAAAACAATCATTTCAGCGATGTTGTCACAACCCTCAAATGCAGATTTATCAATGCTTGTAACTTCCTCGTCAATCTGTACACGTGTGATTTCGTCCTCATATTCAGCCCAAGGATTTACTCCGCCAAGGTCAATCATATCGCCCTCGCCGTAGATACGTAAAGAGCCGCCTGAGAAAAGAACCCATGTGAGATTATCGCCGATTTCACCGCTTGCTGTAAAGAAGTTGTATACAACGTGTGTTAAATTGTACTTAACCGCATACTCCTCGGCTGTTGAGCCGTCGCCAACCTGAAGCAGAACATTGCTTGGGAATACATCAGCACTATCAGCAATCTGGCAGTCAGGAGTGTACATCAATACGCTTTCAAGGTTTGTACAATTTGTGAACGCATTTTCGTCAATGCTCTTTACAGCTGTACTGATTATAACTTCTTTAATGCTGTCAGCAACAGTATCCCAAGGATAAACACCGTTTTCAGCAACAATATCACCATATCCGTAGAATGCAAGTGAACCATTGTCCCAGAGTATCCATTTGAGATTTTCTGTACAAACGCCCTCCATTAAGGGATATTCTTCGTTTTCTCCACTCAATGTATCGAATTCTCTGCCGTACTTTTCAGCGTAAGCCTGTGCTGTTGAACCTGTATATCCAAGAATTTTAGCATCAGCAGGAATAACTGTTTCGCTGTCGGGAATTACGCAATTGTAGCTTTCAAGATAAATAATTTTAGCATTAGAGCCTAAAGAATTCTCGCTGAGTTCACAAACGCCAGGTCTGATAATAACAATATCAAATTCATCGCTATACTCAAACCATGGTGCATCCTCTGGCTTTTCCCAATCTGTCATTTCGCCGTAGCCGCTGATAATAAGAATATCTTCTAAAGAGTCGATTTCCCATTTGAGGTTTTCGCCGCACATACCCTCAGCAACAATACGATTTTCTTCAATTACAGTTGAATCTTCTTCGTCAGATGGAACATTTTCATCAGTTGAAATGTTTTCGTCAGAGGGAGCCTCATACTCACCTTCTGAAGTAAATTCTCTGCCGTACTTTTCAGCATAAGCCTGTGCGGTTGAACCGTCATATCCATAAATTGAAGCATTTTCAGGTAAAAATGTTTCGCTGTCAGGAATTACACAGTTATAGCCGTGGAAGTAAAATGTTCTGCCACCTGTTGCACCAAAAGCGTTTTCGCTGATGCTTTCAACATTTTCTCTGATAACAATCAAAGAGATTCTGTCACCGTACTCTGCCCATGGAGCATCCTCTGCGTTTTCCCATTCAGTCATAGCTCCTGTGCCGTCAATAACAAGAGAATCCTCCTCAGCGAAAACTTCCCATGTGAGATTTTCGCCGCACAAACCGTAAGCGATTGGTGCTTCTTCCTCAGGTTCAGCTGTTTCAACAGCATAAGCCGAAAGGCTGTTGTAAGGAGCAATAAGACTTGCTGCAGGAACTGATGTTGCTGCCATCATAGCAGCAAGGATAACGGATGATAAGTTTTTGAGTTTCATAATTTTTTTCCCCTTTAATAATTTTTGTGTCGTTTTATGCAGCTTTTATTGCTCCACCAATTATACCTTGCCAAAAAGACGAAAGTAGAAAGGAAATTTATCAAGGAAGAAAAATGCAGGAATGCTACCGCATTTCAAGTTTTTCTGACGCAGAGAAATTTTCTTTATGCCGAGTATTTGACGGCAA
>JAFSBM010000223.1 GCA_017437285.1 Ruminococcus sp.
CGGCGGTTCAATTTCGCCCATGGTCATCAGCACAGCTACAGGTGCAAACATCAGAAGCACAACGCCCACTACAATACTCAGCACAAAGATCAGCACCTTATTTCGCTTTTCCCTGTCACCGAGAATGTCAAGGGCAAGCTTTATCAAAATTTCTTTTATACAATCACCCCCAAAAAGAAAAGAGCCGACTGCTCTTGCAATCGACTCATGCTTCTTCTAAATATTCAATTGGCACAGCCTTTGTCAGCCATACGCCATTTTCCGAGAGCCAGAACTTACAGCCCTGTCGGAACATTTCTCCTGTGCGCACCTTGAAGATATGCGGCTTCCCGTGTCTGCTGCCTACGTTCACAGCTGTTTCCATGTTCTTCGACAAATGCACATACAGACGAGACTTTGGAATCAAGCCCTCTCTAAGAATGGACTCCACATACTTTTCTCCCGTGCCATGGTAGAGAATCTCAGGCGGCTCTGCTTCTTTCAGTTCCACATCCACCTGAATGGAATGTCCCTGATTTGCACGGATTTTTGTTTTATCCTCGTTGAAGCTGTAACGCTGTTTGTTGTCCGTCCGCACAATTTCTTCGAGAATTGGCATATCAATCTGATACTTGCCTGTGGCATTGATGCCTGCAATCAGTTCCTGCACATCAGCCCAGCCGTGAGCGTCAAGGGTAATGCCGATGACTTCGGGCTTGTGACGGAGAATTAAACTGATGAATATGCTTGTCCTTTGCATTTTCTCACTCCTCATAAGCACAGCTTTTTGATCTGTGCATCAGTTGCTGTCGGATACAGTTCTTTCATTCTGGTAATGATCCGCTGCTTTGACTGCTCCGGTTCTTCGGCATAGGCAGCGGTCACAGCATCATAGCCCCACAGTGTTTCGGGAGTCGTATAGATCGCCACACTCATGCCGTATTCCTTGCCCTTTTTATTGGTTCGGCAGCGGAAATCCTTCACCGTCAGATAGGTCTGCATCTGAAGCTCAGTCACGATGCCGCTGAAATTTTTCTCGCCGCTCTTACCGAATCCTGCAAGACTTTTCATCTCATAGGAGAACAGTTCCTCATTGGTTTCGAACAGATCCATGATGAGCTTTGAACGCTGTCGTGCCATTCCTTCTTCATACAGGCTGTCAAAATCATAGCCGTTCCTGCGATAATTCACAAAATACGGAAGCCATTTCAGCGAAATGAAACCTGCTTTCTTGCCGAAGAATTTTCCATAGGCGACCTTGCCGCTTCGTGCTGCAACAGCTCTCCATTCCCATGGATCTTCCTCCACATTTCCTGTCCACCAGTAATCAGCAGACACGTGTTCTTCTACAGAAAAGCCTTCAATCTCATTTTTGAACAGCGGAAGAAATCCCATCCGATCCACATAAGTAATCAGTTCGTCCACAGTTTTGATGCGGTTCGGATTATCCCAAGCTGTTCCGTGCATGATCCAATCACCGTTTTCGTATGCCATAGTATTCACTCCATCATGAAATCTTGACTTAATTATACCACAGCACAAAGAAAAAGTCCAGATATATTATCTTCCTCCCGCCGCACCAAACAGTGCAGCCTTGTACGCAGGTGCGATCACCTGAAGCAGATACCTCTCATTACCACAGCGATAGAGACAGGTTCCTCGCTCCGGATAGCGAATGAGACTGAACTCAGATTCTTCAAGCTGCAGTGCATCCATATACTCCTGCGGATTGATCTGACCTGCATTGAACAGGAAGTGGTGGGACGGAATACTGAACAGCGGCTTTGTAAATTCCTTGATTTCGGGAAGCAAAAAGTCCTCGATGTTCTGACTTGCCAGAATAAACGAGGACTCCTTTTTACGCACACGTTTCATGCCGTTTCGGATATATTCGATTGCGGTCATGTTTGTGAGGAAGAGGTACAGCTCATCGACGGCCGCCACCGTGTTGCCCTTACCCAGAAGCTGATTGCTCATATAGCTGAGAATGTTAAACAGGAGCGTATCCTTGAGTCGCTTATTGGTATCCATAAGACCTTTCACTCCGAAACAGATAAACTCTGCATCCCTGATGTTGGTATGCCCGTCAAAGTATTTTGCCTCCGCACCCTTACACATGGAGTTCAGTCCGAGACAGATATTCTGGAGCATTTCCTCGGTGTACAGGTGCTTTTTCTCACTGTCAAATGCCATGAACTCCTTTTCGATAAGCTCGTAGAGGTCACTCATAGTCGGGTAATCCTCGGCTGTGAACTGATCAAAGTTTGTACCGTCATCCATACCGAATCTGCCATAGAGCTTCATCAGCATGATTTCGATGGTGTCGATTTCTGCATCGGTGAAGTCCTTGTAGGCTCTGAAAAAGTCCTTGAGGTAGGAGATATGCTGTGAGAGCCTTGTGACCTTTCTGAACACTTCGGGAGCGTCAATGTTCTTTTCTGCTTCTCCCCAAGCCTTGGGTTCCAGCGGATTGATCATATATTCGCCCGACATCATGTCGATATAGGTGCCGCCGAGGTTTGCACATAGTTCCTGATACTCACTTTCCGGATCCAGCACAAGCACACTTTTGCCTGCCTCACGATGATTGCAGAGAAGCAGTTTCAACAGATGTGACTTACCCTGACCACTGTTGCCGAGAATAAGAACATTAGAGTTGGTCTTGTCCTCGGTACGCTTATCGAAGTCTACAAGCACATTACTGCCGTACTTATCTCTGCCAATATAAAATCCGTGCTGATCGGTCTTGCCTGAGTAGTTCAGTGGGTACAGATTCGCCACGCTCGATGCAGGCAGAACTCTTTCAAACTGGCTTGCGAAAACATTATTTCCACATGGAAGCACAGCGAGAAAACCCTCTTTCTGGCGGAGAAGCAATCTGTCAACAGAAATCTTCGAGCGTGTAAGCTCCATCTGAATGTCCGCCTGCAGCTCACGAAGCTTATCCTCTGTCGTTGCTCTCAGCTCAATGAACACAGCCGTGTGCAGGAGAGGTTCTTTGTTTCTTCTCAGCTCTGAGAGAAGTTCCACTACGTCATTGATATTATCCTGAGCCTTAACAGATTCAGACACATCGTTGGTTGTGGTCATCATGTGGTTCTTTCTCATTGCCTGCTGAACAATCTTACGCTGTTCCATGCTGTTGACAAGGCGGTTGTAGATACGCAAGGTCACTCCGTTTCTGTCTGCGAGGTGAGCAAGGATTGCTGTTTCCTCCGTAGTGGGAGGGTACTCCGTCACAGCCCAGCAGGATTTGTAGAAGTTACCACAGATATAATGGTCGGTGTAGAAACGCACAACGCCGGGAGCGATGCGGTCAAAGTACTCCTTTGTAATGATGCGTTCCTGCTGCTGTGGGGTTAATTCCTTTTTTCTTTTCTGCTTATTCTTCATCTTCAAAATCCTCCTCATCAAAATAATTTTCTCCCTCTACATCGGGGATTTCATCACCGGTAATGCTCGTACCGAAGTACAGTGCCAGCATTCGCTTGATATCAGCCTTGCTCATACGCTTTGCCGAGAATCCGTGGTCGCTGATGGTCTTGTCGATTCTGTTGATGAGATTAAAGACCTGTTCTTCTTTTTCTTTTCTGAATCTGACTGCGAACAGGAACTGTCTTGCCGAGGACATCTCCGTCTGGATTTCATCGAGGAAGTTGTAGTCAGCCTCCAACAGCTTTCTGACCGCTTCGTTCTTTTCCTCGCTCAGTCGCTTTCTCACATATTCCTTGTTGCTGTCAAAACACTCACAGCTGTCAAGGGCGATGAGTTCCAAATCGGGAACCATGCTCAGAAGCATCATAAGGTGATGCACCTTGGTGTCGATGCTTGCAGAAGACATTACGGAAATATTGGTCGGCTCGACTGCGAAGAATGCAAACTCAGCCTTGTCGGTACGCACTCCGTATTTTGTAAAGCGTTCAAAGCCAATGAGCTTCTGAACGCTGTTTTTCTTCTTTTTGCTCATAGTGTTCACTCCTTATTCCAAATGAATTTTTGCTGTGAGGTCAAGAAAAATCGCACAGCATTGAACATATAGTCCATGATAGCGGTATCGTCAGCTCTCAAACTCAGAAATGCAAAGCAGGCTGTGAGAGCCAGCGGTGCAACCATTCCGAGCTTTGCAAACAAAAGTGCCGACAGGATTATGCCGGCACAGATGATACAGAAATCACGGATGTTCCAGAACCACAGCTTGACTGTGGCTCGCAGGTTTTCGGGGTAGATATAGGTTTTCATGGGGTTATCAGTCCTCCTTTGAGCATAAAAAATACAGCCAAGCGGTGGGCTTGACTGTATCATAGTGTTATTCGTATACAATCTGATCTTTGCAAATTTCAAATCTGCTTACTCCATCCAGAGATTCAATATCATCAGGAGTAAGTGTATCAATCAGAACTGTGTCAGCATTTTCTGTTATCAGCGTGCATCGAATGATGCCATCACATGGAATATTCTTTGTCTCGTTCAAAGTAAAAACAGGTAGCTTGTCATGAAAACAATGAGCATTTCCATTGCAATCTGTCAGTCTTGCTTCTACAAATACAGGGTAGGATTTATCTATGACTCTTACAACTTCAATTTTTACTTTCATAAAATCCTCCATCAGAAAGAATTGATATACTTTCATTATACTCCCAACAGATGGAAAAAACAAGTCCTTTCCTACTTCTTTGCAATAAACTTAGCCGCCTTCGCACCCATGCTCACGGTACTATTGATACTCATCATATTGACTCTTACGCTTGTGTCAAGACCAAACATCTGGGCAATTCTCGGCACTTCATTCGCCGACAGACAGATTCCTACTGCAATCAGCGGATGCTGTGTGAATGTCAGAAGCCCAAGGTATAGGATTGTGGTCTGCAAAAATGCTGTCATACAGGTGGCAATGACCTGTTTGATCCAGTTGTAGAACCCGTCCGTGAATCCTCTCGGCACGGAGAACAGGTACAGACTGCCGATGGCGATCTGACACAGCAGAATACCGCCACGCTTGATATTGGCGAACACAACCTTGATGGTGCAGTAGCCAAACAGGATAATAAAGAACAGATTAAACAGTGACGCTGTTCCTGACAGCTCTGTTGCAACAAGCAGTGCCATTTCTCCCAGTGAATAGGGTGATTCCCCCGTGAAGCTGTACAGCAGATCTGTGGCAAATGTGCCTTGCAGGTCGGTACAGAAGCTGTATAGTCGCTGAGGGACGACTGTTACAAGATTTGCTGCCATGAATCCCTTGAGAACATTCAGACAGGTGTTCTTGATGTTTGCCTGTCCCGATTCATAGCTGATCGCCGTATCGAAGATAGCGACCACCATGCCGCATATGAACAACATCCATGCGAGGTGGTGGAACAGGGACAGGAATGCGCCTGCCCAAGCCATATCGAAGATGTCTGCTGCGGACTCATTGATGAATTCGAACAGTTCCGATACTGCACCGAAGATGAGGTTGAACAGCCACTCGAACATACACTCCCAGATCCAGTCACCGATGGCTTCTGTTGCACTTCCGATGGTATTATCCCACAGGGACGAGATACCGTCACCGATCCAGTCGATGGCGTCGCCGATCCAATCAAACATCCGCATCACCTCCGGTCTTGGTGATCTCACCCTTCAAGCGATACAGCGTACTTCGTCTTGCACCGCTTGGATGATACCTTGGAAGTCTTTGCAGAAGTCCGTTCTTTTCCAGCTCATTGAATGCAAGGAACACAGTA
>JAFSBM010000224.1 GCA_017437285.1 Ruminococcus sp.
AAAAACCAAGGAGGAAAATAATGAAACCAATAAAGAGAATACTTTCAGTGGTATTATCAATGACAATGGCGGTGAGCCTTTTTACCGCAGCAACAATCAATACCTTTGCTGAAGAAAGCGAAGAAAATCCCGTACTGTATCTTGAAGTCAGCAATACGCTTACTGCTCAGGATACTTTTGCATGGGATGTGTATGACCATTACAATTATGTTGACCGTTATCTGCCTACTTTAAAACAACATATTACATATGAAGGCGATAATATAAAGATGATTGGTTACAGTCAAAAACCATTTAAAGATTTTTTATTCGTAAATGATGACGATGCTTCAAAAAAAGTGTTATCTTTTGATTTGCAGAGAGACACAGCAAGTTGGCATACAGTAGAAAGCGGTGGATTCCTTTTTAATTCATCAATAAAAAATGGAACACTTCAAGGTTTTGCTGTGCTTGTAACTGGTAACGGAATGCAGCTTGTCGAATTAACAGGTGTTAATGTTAATTCATTCAGAAATGGTAGTTATGAAACTATTGCTTCAGCAGGTAATTTGTTAGGCAGATATTCTATGACTGCACCGTATCAGAAGCATCACATAAAAATAGAAGCAAGCAAATCAACAGTATCTGTATGGGATGATGATAACCTTGTTATTGATAACTATGAACTTCCCGAAAATGATTACGGATATGGTTACGGTCCAATCACAAGTTATTATTCACATGCTTGCAGTCAGCAATCTTCATTCACCTTTTCCAACATCAAAATGGAAACAGTAACAGGCTATTACATCAAGCTTGAAAAGGTAAAGGACATCTGGGGATTGACAGATGAATACTGGACAGATACTTTTACTCTCACAAACGTAGAATACACACCTGATGAAGACGAAACTATTGCAAATTTCAGCGAGTATCCTTTGTTCAAGAATGCAAATGATATGGTGCTGTTCTATCCTGATGATACCTATGAGCATATTCCGTGGGTGAACGGAAAGGCTGATTATGATAACGCTGAAAGATACATTAATGTTCTTGAACAGAACGTAGATGTAGGACTGGTTGAGTTAGAACCGGGACAGCAAATTATTGGTGCATATGCAGAATAAAAACAACAAGGAGTTTTGATAATGATAAAACGAGGAAAAAGAGTGACAGCACTTTCGCTCAGCGTAATGCTTATGCTGAATATGACAGCAACAGCATTGCCTGTTTATGCGACAGCAGGTGAGTCAAAGACATATACTCATGACGGATATACCGTTGAATATACTGTCAAAAATGAATGGACAGGAAATCAGAATATTGAAGTAACCATTACAAACACTGGTGATGATATTTTGTCAGGGTGGGCAATGGGATATAACGCTTTCGGAGAAATCGGTGGTTTGTGGAATGCTAAAATATACGGACAACAGGGAACGGAGTATATTCTCAGTAGTGCAGGTTATAACGACGAACTGGCACCCGGACAGTCTACCAATTTTGGATATACTCTGAAAGGTGACAATTTTAAGATTCCACAGAATATCTATAATTGTGCCGAAAGAGTTGACATCACAGACGGGTATAATGTATACTATAACATAACAGGAGATTACGGCGATACATATCAGGCAGAAATGGTAATCGAAAACCTTTCCGATACTGATATCAACGCTTGGCAGCTTAGCTTTGACGGTAACGCAACAATAGATAATCTCTGGAACGGTAAGATAATTGAGAACGAAAACGGCAGCTTCAAGGTAAAGAATGCTGAGCATAATGTTGTTATCGGTGCAGGCAATTCCACAAGCTTTAATTTCAGCGGCACAAAGCTTGCTGAAGAAGCTGGATTTGATGTTGTCGAAACATCTGCACCTGTAACTGAGCCTGTAGTTGATGCAACTGCCGTTACAGATGTTTCGGAAGAAGCAGTTACAGACGTATCGGAAACCGATATTGCAGTTAATGAAAACGACACAGAAGCCGTTTCTGAAAGTGAAACTGTAACTGAAACAGAGATTTCTGTGGAAACTGAAATTGCAACTGAAACAGAAGCGATTACAGAAACTACAACTGTATTTGAGCAGGAAATCGAAACAAACGCAGAAGTTATTTTTGATAATTTTAAGCTCACAGGTATTGTAATTCCTATGGAATTTGATTTTGAAATTGACCCTGAAATGGACAGCGATGAAGACGGTCTTCCCGACTACATCGAAAAGGAAATCGGTTCCGACAGATACAATCCCGATACTGACAGTGATAAGCTCCCTGACGGTTACGAATATTTTATGCTCGGAACTGACCCGATAAAGGAAGATTCCGATGATAACACTATATCTGACGCTGATGAGGATTTCGATGAGGATAACCTTTCCAACCTTGAGGAATACAACCTTGGCACAGACCCATTCAGCAAAGATAGCGACTATGACAATCTTTCCGACTATGACGAAGTAAATATTCATAACACAGACCCAACTGAGCCTGACAGCGATACCGATAAGGTTTCCGACGGCGATGAAATCGAGCTTGGTCTTGACCCAAACAATCCTGCAACCAACGGTTATCCTGATAATGAATACACAACCGAGCAGACAGTTGGCGAGGATAGCGAAGCACTTGATTACATAAACAATATCGAAGATAACCCTTACACTGTTTCTGTTGAAATTACAGCGGCAGGTGTAGCTGAAAACAATCTCTCCGCAGGTGAAAGCGGCTATTCCTATTCAATTCTCCAGAATGACGCTGTACTTGGCGTTGTTCCCGAACTTTCCTACAGTGATGGACTTTCTGTTACTGATGTGGTTATTAATTTTAATATTGATGCAAGTCAGACTGATACATCCATAGACAATCTGATGGTTTTCAAGTATTTTGAAGACACAAATATGCTTCTTCCTATTGAAACAACATACAATGAAATTACAAACACCGTATCCACTCATGTAGATGAAGTAGGTACATACTGTCTTATTGATGTTGAAAAGTGGTTTGAAATTCTCGAAGAAACACCTGCGGGAAATTATTACGAAGGCGGAGAAAACGAGCCTGCAAACATTGTTTTCTGCCTTGATACAAGAAGCATTATCAATGACGAAAGCTTCAACGCTGTAAAGGAAGACATAAAGGCTATTACAGAAAATGCTTTTGACAGATATTCCGACATAAAGGTATATGTATACTATCAGCAGTTCGGCAGTGACTTTAAGGCAGCAAACAAGCTTCTCACAGATTCCAAAGGCAACAACTACTTTACAGGCTATGAAGAAGCGGTTGCAGCACTTGACAAGCTTGAAACATATATGATAAAGAACAACTATTGGGCATATGATTTTGTTGAAGCAACACAGTTTATGATTGATAACTGTGATGAAAAAATCATTGCAATGTATCATATTACTGCCGATGACAGAGTAATGGGCGGTATCAATAAGGCGAAGAAGCTTACACAGACTGTTCAGAACAGCAAGTATACAACAGCTGAAGGCGAAGAAATCCAGCGTATTTATGTAAGCACACTTTGTCCAAACGACACAGAGCTTTTCGACACTTCTTCATATGCTTATGAGCTTGCAACACTTACAGGTGGTATAGCTGTAACAGGTTATGTCGCAAATGAAAATACTGAGGTTATGACGGCTGAGGTTGAGAGTGTTGAGGTTTATGCGAAGGATGAGGATGGAGTTCAAATTCTTGATACTGAGAGCGATGAAATAATAAAAAAGAATTCATTTGCATATTCAGTTCAGCAGAATGTGATAGGTATTTTAGGAGAAGGTAATGCAAATACTTATAAAATCATAAGTTCAGCAGGATTAACTAAAATTGAATTAACACAAAAATTGACCAAGGGTTCAACAGCCGATGAGGATAACGATGGTATTTATGATTGGGATGAAGTAAACACCGAACTTGTAATTAAAATATTGGCTGACAACAACTTGGGAGATATTACATATGTAAAGGGGAAATATTCCATATCAAGCAGTCAGTTGCCTACATATAAACAGATGATAGACAATTATAGTGATTTGTTCTATGTTCGTGATGGACTTACAAAGTGGTGTCAGGAAAACGATAATAGTGGTGACCCATATAAAAGTTTAGAACAGATTCGTTTCTTGCCAATTCATTCTAATCCTATTGTAAAGGATAGCGACGATGACGGATTTTTAGATAATGCATATGTGAATTATTATGAAAATGTAGATGAAAAAGACAAAATTACTTATGAATGGGTGAAGCAATCTGATGAATATTTTAATGTCAGTGACCCAAATCCTTTGAAAAAGGAAATTATTTGGCAGTGGCCTGTTGTTAGTGCAGAAGCTGTTGAATCATATGTGGATAATAAAGGCAACACAAAATATCGCTCAAAAGTTGATGAGAATGGGGAAAAGTTGGTATTTAAGGATGAGTATAAGTGTAAGAATTTACAGGCAAGTTTTGTTGAAAAAAGAGGTAGTGTTTATCATAAAGCAATAGATATAACTACCCATAGTGATGATACTTATTATGTAATTGCAGCATATGATGGCACAATATATAAGATAAACGATACTTGTGAACACATTTCAAGTGCGTACGGTGAAAACGAAGGTTGCGGCTGTGGCGGTGGCTGGGGCAATTACATAGCAATTAATTCAACTATAAATAACGATACATTTACTGCTGTATATGCACATTTGGAGTATGACTCATTACTAATAAAACAAGGATATGTTAAAGCTGGTGATGTAATAGCTGTAGTTGGTTCTTCTGGTAATTCTGAAGCAGTGCATTTAGATTTTTCAATAAGAACAGGTTCTTACATTGAAATTGATGCTGAAACAGGCAATAAAAATAAAAAAATAGGAAAGAAATGTTATGATCCAATAATTTTTAGCTCATATTGTGAAAATAATAAATTATTTGAATTTGAATTAAATCATTTCATTGATTTGCCTAAAAAGCTTAAGAAAATGTGCAGTACTCCTAGTGATGGTTGTACAAATTATTATCCATTGATTGAAGAATATTATAAAATTGAGATGGATGAAAAAGTTTAGACCTGTAGTTCAATAGCAAATTTTTAAAATGAGTTGGAACCTATATAGTTTCTATATAGTTTCTATATAGGTTCCACTTTTAAAGGAGACTGATGAAATGGGAAAAAAAAATCACTATATTTGTTATATATTAATTTTTATAATAGTACTAACAATATCAGGGTACGGGAGTTATGTTAAAAATAATCAAAATATCACTATCTCCAACTCATCTGATGCTCCTGTATTAACAAGAAATAATAATGAAATTACTAACGACGAAACCAATACTATAATTGAGACATCAGAAACACTGCTTGAAACGACTATATATGCTTTATATGATTACAACGTTACAGAATTGTGTACAGCATTGGTCGATAAGAACAAAGAAATAATTAATCAATATATGTTTTTTAGCGATGGTAATATACAGTTTATAGACAATATAAATTTTGAATCATATAAAATTTTATCTGGAAAGGATAGTTGCTTGTATGAAGAATATGGTCGAAAAGATATTTTTTCAGAATATTTGGTTTCATTTTATATAAGCAGCAGCAATGATGAAAGGTTTCCTGTTGGTGAGTCTAAATGGAAAATTTGTTTTACTAGTGGATTAAATGTCTTTTGTTATTATTTTATTCCATATAATTCGGATATAGATTCATATATATATAAGCAATATATTAAAAATAATGATAATATTATGGAAAGTATAAGCTATGCATATTCGCTTATATTTAATTGTTTTCAAGACATAGATGATTTTTCGATGCTTTCAGAACACTTTAATGAAACAGAATTATACTATAACGTTGAAAGCTTTTTAAGTAAGATGTATGATTGTCAAAAGACTAAACTTAATGAAAATGCTTTAATAACATTTTTAGGTTCTAGCTTTGAATTGAAAGAAAATAATATCAATAGTAAGTTGTTTGAATCATCATTGTTCTATATTGTTGATGAAATAGGTTATGATTATATTGAGATTACTTTTTATGCGGATTGTTCTTACTTTACTCCAGCAAAAAAGTTACGCTACAATTTCAATATAGATGAAAATAATGTCTTTAATTTATCAAACGTAAAACTTGTAGATGATTATGGCTATGAACCTGCATGTGTTTTTTATGGCGATATGTAATAATCTAGATATGTCATAGTAACTGAACAAACTGACAGTTATATTGATATGGTTTATTTTGCGGATTATGTTTACCTCACTCTTGCTAAAAAAATGCGTTACTATTTTACTTATATTGATGATTCAATTCAACTTCTAGGAACAGAACTGATTGAAGATTATGGATATGAACCCAATTGGGATATGTATTAATTAGAAATGGACAGTTATGTTCATGTTTTATGATGTATTGCTGATAAGATAGTGAATATATTTGAGTATGTTTTGAAGTTGTATTTGCAAATAAAGTTCATATTTTGTTACTTGTTAAAAAAGGTGCACTTTGTTGCACCTTTTTCTTTTCGTGTCTAAAACTCGCAAGTTGTGCCAAATTTATTGACATAAGAAAAATTATTTGGTAGATTAATGATAATATAATAATTCAAATAAAAAACATATAGTTAATTGAATTTTTTGAACATTGCAATGTTTTTTGATGAAAAGGGAGGTGAAATCATATCGAACAAAAACAATCTTGATAGTTATAATTTATTGAAAGATTGTTGTATAGTTTGTAAGTGAAAAATGCTTATAAATTGATTTACGAATGAACGATGAGAAATTATGTAAAACTGAAAGGATGAATTGTATGAGAAAAAAGCTTATTGCATTAATTATGGCTGTTGTTAGCATTACAACATCAATACCTGTGAATATCTATGCAACAGATAATACGGAAGAATTAATAAGGCAGCAGGTGTTATCGGAATATCAGAATGATTATATGTATCAATTAATGGTTAATAATAATCCAGAAGCAGCAGATGAATACATAGATACTATTGTTGAGCAAAAAATGATTAATGCCTCTACACCATCGACATATGCGTATAATTATAATCATAGTATTTTATATTGTTATGTTACACATGTAACTCAGTCAACTCCCACAAACTGTTCGGCAGCAACTGTTTTACAAACTATGTACGGACTAGGTTTAGCAAACACCATATATGGTTCAGGTGTCGATGCAAAGCAATCAACTTTATATAATATGCAGACAGATCCTCATCCCGGAATCAGACTTGAAGAAAGTGACAGTGAACCTCTTGTGTATGAAATTGTTGATTACCTTAATGATCATCTTTCCAGTAACAAGTATGATTACAAATTAGGTTCAACATATACTTTAGCGGCTTTTTCATCAAAGGTGGGAAATAGTTTATACTATGATAGACCAGTTATTCTTCATGCAAAAACAGGCAGTTTTGATTACTATGACGGTGAAAATTTGGGACATTATTTGTCTTTAGACTATTATAATGCTATTTCTGGCACAGTGCGAATTGTTGACTGCAACTATATGGTCGAGTTCGGCGGCGAACATCCTAATATTCCTATTGAACAAGCATGGCGTTCCGTTCACGATTCATCAAATAGATATTTCATATCTGCTATTAACTAAAATAATATAAATTGTATACGTTTTATCAAGTGAAGCTTGATAAAACGTATACATAAATATAAAAAGGAGATGTCTGATGAGAAAAGTATTAATAATTATGCTTTGTTTATTACTTTTATTTGGTTGTTCCTGTACTGCAAATGACGAAATAAAAATAATAGATTTTACAGATTTCAAAACAATACATATGCTTAATGAAGTGCAATATTTGCCGTCATCAGAATCTTCTGTAACATTAAATAAAGTGCCTATGCCAGATTTTGGTCTGTATAATATAAAATGTACAGATAAGGCGGAGTATAGTCCACAAGTTCCAAATCTTGAGTTTATTGAGGAAACAACAGGAACAATATGGTGTTATACAGTATATAAAAATACCGCATATTTCGTTGTATCCTACGATATCTATCACGAATTTTCACACATAGTTAAAATATTTTCATTTGATTTGGAAAATCAAATTTTATCAGAAATCTATAAATTTGAAAATGTTAATAGTTCCATTTATATAAGCGATATATATGTCGGAGAAGATGGCATATATTTTGTAAGTTTAAAAAACAACAATAGTGAGTTGTATTACATTGAACAACTTAACACAGTTAATAACATTGATGTTATATATTCTTGCAATCAAAAATTGGCATTGCTAAATCAATCTGTTTGTTTAACTTGGTACGAGGGAAAAGGAGATACTGGAACAATAAAATCATATAATAACGGTACGATTATTTCATTGGTAGAATCGTGTTATATTTTTAGAGGGGCATATCCTTATATACAAGAAGAATCGTATTATTATATAGATAAGGATACAAACAATAAAAGTTATGCTAATATAAATTGTGATAATTCTTTGATGTGTATACATAACTTATCCGATAATTCTAGTTTTAAATATGCATCTGATGAAGAATTAATATGGTTATCTTGGTCTTCTGATTCTGATTATACAAATCCATATTTACTTTATGCAGATATAAACAAGTATAATATTTTAAGTTTACCGATATCAAAATTAGGTGTGCATTATTCTGATGCATGTATTAATGGTAAGATATTTATTCACTTGGTTCGTGACAATCTTTTGGGAGAAGGCAATGATTTTTTTGAAAATGTATATTATATAGATATAACAAACGAAACGGTATATAATTTGACTGAAAATGAAATAGGTAGCAATACATCCCTGGTAAGGGTAGAATATGATAGACTGCAAACACAAAACGAGTATTTGTTTTTCTTCAGCCGATACAATTCATCTGAATATAATGCGGATTATAAGTATCATTTCTTTTATTGGTGTGATGTATCATGATTTTAATATTAATTTATTTCAGTAATCTATGCTTATTTTAATCTTAAAAAACAGTTCGTTACAGATTCGCCAATTTGTAATGGACTGTTTGCGTTTATAGATGCGAAACCATAGAAAATGAAAGTCTGTAAAGGTATATCTGCCATGTCTTTTTATTTTGTGCCTAAAACTTGCATGTTGTGCCAAAATTGTTGACGAACAACGGATTTTTTGATAAATTAATGACGGTAAAATGGAATATGATGTGATTTATGGTCATATCCCCAATAACATTTCAAAAAAACCAAGGAGGAAAATAATGAAACCAATAAAGAGAATACTTTCAGTGGTATTATCAATGACAATGGCGGTGAGCCTTTTTACCGCAGCAACAATCAATACCTTTGCTGAAGAAAGCGAAGAAAATCCCGTACTGTATC
>JAFSBM010000225.1 GCA_017437285.1 Ruminococcus sp.
ATACCTGAATAATATTTTTATCTTGACAATCGATTAATCATGTGCTAATATGCAGATAAGACCGACTGCTCTAACATTCGGTCTCATCATATACTCTTTTATTACGCTATTTTACGTTTACACAGAATTCGGGATTGACTCGTGTGATTATGAGTTTTGCTTGCAATAGGGACAAGTATTACCATGAACCTGAGTTCTTGCTTTTATTTCCGCTTGCCATTCATGTCCATTACTACAAATCCACCATACTTTTTTATGACTACCTTTAGTTACAAATTCAGGCTTGAGCGGATTGTTTCTTTCATAATTCCATTCGGATAATAAATCCGCTCTTGCGTTTCCTTTACACCATGTTACAAGGTCATTTAATCCGATTACTGCTTTTTTGTATGTAGGTGAACAGTATGGACAGCCGTGATTATATCTTCTGCTTTTTATAACAGCTTCCCATTCATGTCCTTCTAAGCATTTCCACCATACTTTTGAATGACTACCATATGAAAAGTCTTTAGGTGTTTTACCTTCATTCTTTTCGTAATTCCATTCCGATAGTAGTTGTCCATAATTATTTAGTATACACCAATCATAAAGCGAAAGCGTTTTTGAATGAGCATTACGACCTGTATTACAGAATGGACAGTTTGTTCCATGAACTCGATTTGCAATAGAAGCCTGCCATCTATGCCCAAGTGAGCATACCCACCATACTACTTTATTGCTTGTCTTTTGAAAATCTGAGGGCAATTCTTTGTTATGTGTAGTATCCCATTCAGATAACAGCTGAGGATTATTGTGTTTGCACCATGTTTCTAAATCATTTTCTCCTTTAATTGTTCTTTGACCAGCACAGAAAGGACATCCTAGTTCCCTTACCGTCCTGCTATTTATAGTTGCATACCAAGAATGTCCGTATACGCATTTCCACCAGACTTTTTTATTGTTTTTGGCGGAAAATGCAAATGCATCAACACCATTGTTTCTTTCCACATCCCATTCGGATATTAATTCTGGATATATTGCTGCTACACTGTTTTCTTTTAACGCATTCATGTAATATGATCTGATTTTTAGTTCATCCCTACTCATATTAATATCATACTTGAAGTGAAGATTAGCCATCCCCATAATAATCTGCATCATCTGGGATAGAGCTTGTTCAAATTCTTTTGTGATGTATCTTCCGTTCGATGTAGGAAACATGATAACATTATTTTCTATTCTAAAAATATCAGTGGTTTCTTTTATGCGTATTAACTGTATGTTGGATTTTGCAAGAACTTCTGCTTTCTTTTTATCACGTAAAGCTGTATCGTCGTTGTCGTGAAAAAATCTACCGTCATACTCAATTGCTATTTTGTACTTTGGAATGAAAATATCAACTTCATATCCTTTAATACGATAGCGTTGGAAAATATCAAAAATTTGAGTTAGATAAAAAGCGACTGCTTGCTCTGGGAAGGAAGTTTGGGTTCTTGTACAGATGGGACATTGTGTTTTTGAACCACAAGTTCGATTATTAATGGCAGTTTTCCATCTATGAGCTTTGTTGCATTTCCACCAGATGATTTTGCCTGAACCGAATGTAACTTCACATGGTAAGATACTGTTGTTTTCGTAATCCCATTCAGTAAGAAGATCATTACGATCGTTATTTTTACACCATGATTCAAAGTCATTAAATCCAACTAATATTCTTTTAGGTGGTTTACTACAATATGGACATCCACCTGGTCTCGAAGGATTTGTCCGGCTTCCTATTGTTGCATCCCATTCGTGTCCTAAGCTGCATTTCCACCATACTTTACGATTGTTTTTGGGAGATATATTGTCAATCGATATTTCATTCTTTTCAATATTCCATTCTTGGATCAAGTCTTGTCTGTTATTAGTGATACACCACGTTTTGAAATCGTTAAATCCTGGAAGTGTTTTACTACCTGAACAATAAGGACATCCTCTCTTCAAGATAGATCTGTTCCCAATTTTAGCTTGCCATGAGTGTCCGAGTTTACATATCCACCAAACGGTTTTATTGCAACCATAGGAAACATCATGTGGAGAGCTTTCGTTCTTCTCGTTATCCCATTCATTTATAATATCCATCAGATTGTGTTCTCTACAATAGTCGAACAATGCGATTTTCTTCATATTAAATCCCCCCTTCAATGTTTTCTCCATTAAATTCTTATTGATTGCTCCGTTCAATTTACTTCATTATACCACATCCACCCTCAAATTTCAAGGAGGTACACCCATGTTCTTCACCCTAATCCTCGAAAACTCCTCCGGCGATCGTATCGACATGACCACGACCGCCAATCAGTACATGACCTCAAAAATCTCCGGTCTGCACCCTCCGCCCGGCACGGTTAGTACTTCCAGCTATGCAGGCATGGACGGCAGCTATCTCAATAACGCTTTCATCGAAAAGCGAAACCTCGTCATCAGCTTTGAAATGCGTGGTGTGGGGCTGGAAAAACGCCGTCACGCCCTCTACCGTGTGGTGAAACCGTCCCGATATATCAAGGTTTTCTACAAGACCGCCGGCATTGACGTGTACACCGAAGGGTATGTGGAGACCTGCGAAATCGACAACTTTACAAATAAAACAAACGGTCAGATTTCCATTCTCTGCCCAGACCCATACTGGTACAGCACCACCGCCATTCACGCCTGTTACAGCCGTGTTTCGGGCGGATTTTTCTTTCCCTTTCCGCAGAGTGACGAGCCGTTTATCCTCGGTAGCTACAGCACCACGGACAACATTGAGATCCGCAATGACGGTGATGAAACCGGATTTATCATCCAGATTGAAGCCGTGACCGATGTAACTGTACCCGAAATTGCGGCAGTTACGCCGACCATTTACAACGCTGATACCGGCGAATACTTGCAAATCAAGGGAGAAATCCTGCGTGGGGACATCATCACGATTTCCACGAAAACAGGCAATAAAACAGTCACACTCACCCGCAACGGTGTGGACAGCAACATCATCAATCGGCTTGTGGCAGGTTCGACATGGCTGACGCTCCGTGAGGGGTTGAATACGTTCCATGTGCAGGCTGTCCGCAATGTCAAGAATCTGAAAATCACGCTGATGCACACAAATGCTTATTTAGGAGTGTAAAATGCAAATTGAAGTTTATGAAATGAAACCAACAGAATCGGGCGTGACAATTACGCTCACGGCTGTATGTGACAGCTTTTCAAGTCTGCTGTGGGATGTGCAGTATTATGGATGTGGCAATTTCGAGGTGTACATTGCCGCCAATGCTCGCAATATTGAGATTTTCCAGACTGGAAGAATTGTCGGTCGGGATGATGATAAACAGAACTACGGCATTATTGAATCCGTGACTCTTGAAACGGATGCCGAAAACGGCGATTATCTGACAGTAACAGGACGGTTTCTCATGTCCTTGCTTTCACGGAGAATCATTTATCCGACGCTCTCGTTTTCCGCTCTGACAAGCTATGCAGATATGGTGAGATTGGCGGTGTATCGCAACTGTATGCTGTCCGATAATCGTCTGATTCCTGGGCTTTGCCACGGCAACACCAACAGCACTTGCTGGGGGCAAAAATCACGCTTGCAGGTCTCTTACGAAAACCTTATGGACTGGATTTTCAAGGTCTGTGAAATGATCGGCGGCACAGCAAATATACGTTTGCAGGAAACTTCTGCTGGAAGTGGCGTGTACACCATGATGCTTGATCTGGCACAAGGCACGGACAGGAGCATTTTGCAGGATGAGAATGCACATATCGTGTTCTCGGATTCCTACTGCAATCTGCTGACCTTCGGCTATTCTATGGACTTATCGGCACAGAAAAATGTTGCTTACGTCCTCGGCTGTGGTGAGGGTGCAGAGCGTAAGCGGACGGTCTGTTACCGTGGCGATGAGCCTGCACAGCTAAACCGTTACGAGGTCTTTGTGGACGCAAAGGATGTGTCTGATGAAACACAGGAAAACGGAGAAACAGTGCAGATTTCGGATGAGGATTATATCGGTCTGCTCATGGAAAAGGGTGCGGAAAATCTTGTGCCTATCGCCGAAATCAGTGAGTCTACAATTGCCGCTGACAATCGGCAGTATCAGTACAACAAGGATTATTTTGTCGGTGATTATGCTACCGTGGAGCATGAGCGATTTGGCTTGATTCAGCCGAAAATTCAGCTGATCGGAATGATTGAAAGCTATGACCAGAATGGTCGGACGCTGACACCAACATTCAAGGGAGTGTGATATTATGAGTTTTTCTTTCGGATTTTTCAATGCAAAAAATATGGACAGGACGTACACGGCGGAGGATTTCACCGGCTACCTCTCCAGCATCATCTGCAATGGTGTGTTTGACACCTACGGTGATTGTTTTTCCGTAACTGCCGGAAGTGGTACAAGCGTAGTCATCGGCACAGGAAAAGCGTGGATTGACGGGCATTATTTCATCAACGATACCGCCTACACTCTTGACCTTGCAAAATATGTAGATGAATCTCTTTCACGCTATGTTACTATCGGCATCAGCTGTGATGTGAGTGAAAACGTCCGTGCCTGCAAGCTGGAGGTGAAGTCCGGCACAGCGGCGACAACGCCTGCAATTCCGGTATTTGAGGATACGGCGAGCAAGAAGTTTCTTACGCTTGCAGCTGTATTCCTCAAGGGTGGGGCAAAGACAATTGCTGACAGCAATATCCGTGACTTTCGTGCGGATGAGAAGAAGTGTGGGTATGTGAAGTGTGTTCTCGGCAAGTGTCGTGTTTCTGAAATGCTCGTAGCAATGGCATTTATGACAGATAAGATGAATGAGATGGTCGGCAAAATCGATACGCTGCAAAGCACTGTGGATATGCTTCAGCTGAAGGTTGACGACCTCACCGGAGACATTGTTGCAACCGGTCCGCTCGGCAAGGATATTTACTACGTTCTCTACAACAACGGTAATCTGCTGGTTCGTGGTACTGGCGAGATGTACGATTATGACATCGACAGCAACCTGTCTCCGTTCCGTGGCAACAACGACATCAGCTCTGTTGTGCTGAGTGAGGGAGTCACTTCCGTTGGCGATTATTTGTTTGGAAACTGTCAGAATATGGAGAAAATCAGCCTGCCGACAACGCTTACAAGCATCGGTCATGCCGCATTCATGCAGGGTGACGGGTACGCCAATACGGTCTATGGTCTGACGGAGATCACCATTCCGTCCGGTGTGACAAGCATTGGTGACAGTGTGTTCTGGGGTTCGGCAATTCAGTCCCTTGTGATTCCTGCATCCGTCACGGAAATCGGCAAATACGCCTGCCGTGACTGTGCAGCTCTGAAAAGCGTCACTATTAACGGCACTGTGATCGGCGAGTATATGTTTGTCAGCTGTACTAAGCTCTCGACTTTCAATATTGGCTCTAAGCTGAAGAAAATCGGCTCGAACGTGTTCAATTACTGTTCTGCCCTTGAATCTATCACTTATGACGGCACTCTTGTACAGTGGCAGGCTATCGAGAAAGGCAGTAACTGGGACGGTCGCAGTGCGATGGAGGCGGCACAGTCGGGACTTGTCAAAATTCAGTGCACTGATGGCTATATGGAATACGCTGACGGTGCTTGGAGGGAGGTTATCGCATGATGAAATTTTTCGTCAAGGGACAGCGTATCGAGATCACGGAACGTGAGGTCATTGCCAGCGGTCAGATTGCCTTTGTGACGCTGAAATTTACCTTTGACTGCTCGTGGAAGAATCTGCACAAGGTGGTGCAGTTTTCCCAGTGCGATGCGATTTATAACCGTGCGCTTGGTGTGGATGGGTTGTCTTGTCTGCTGCCCTCGGAGCTTCATCCCGGTATGGTGAAGATGAGCGTTTTCGGCTATGACAGTGATTCCGATACTACCGTCCGTGCAACGACTGTGCCTGTCACACTCCATGTCAGACCTTCGGGTTTTGATGGCGAAAGCTGTAATGTGCCGCCAACTCCGGACTTGTATGCACAGCTGCTTGCAGAAATGAAGAAACTGCTGTCGGAGATACAGAACGGCAGTAATGGCACAAACGGAGAAAACGGCTTGTCTGCGTATGAACTGGCGATTCAGGAGGGCTTTACTGGCTCTCTTGCAGAATGGCTGAACAGTCTGAAAGGGGCTGACGGTAAGGATGGTATCGATGGTAAAGATGGTGCAGACGGCAGGAACGGCACTGACGGAAAAGACGGTCTTTCTGCCTACGAAATCGCTCTGAAAAACGGCTTTGTCGGCACGGAATCAGAATGGCTGACATCCCTCAATGGCAAAGACGGTGCGGACGGTACTTCTCCCGAAGTTTCGGGATTTGCAACCACGGAATATGTGGAGGAACGACTCTCTGAAATCCTTGTCATTTTGGAAAATCTCCCGACTGCAAGCACTGTGACGCTGTTCAGCTATGGCAATGACGTTCCCGAAAAATATGGCAGCACGATTTTTACCATCTACCAGAACGGCATTCAGGATTTAAGCAGCTATATCCGCAATAACAAGCCGTTTTGCAGTGCTGACAACAGCTACGCCCTCAGCTACAACCAGACGGATTTCGGCTGGGACGGTCAGGTTTACACGGCAAGCACCACGCCGATCACGGTCAAATCCGGCACTGCCATTGCGATGACGGCACAGTCGGGCGTGACGGAAAAGGGTGCGATGTGCCTGATTCCGACTGCTGGAAAGAGCAACTCTGACACGGTGCAGAATTATATCTACACGTCCGTCACCACTGGAAACTGCGTAGAACTGCCGTTTTACTGGCTTTATTGTGATACATTCATCACGGGGCTGACGGCTTGTGATACTGCGGCTGATGGCAAGTATTACCTCTGCTGGGTGGGCAGGTCGAATAATTCGCATCCGGTTGTGAGGGAGGTGAAGGTGATGAATTGACTTTTTGGTATGAGTGGTGTAAAATAAAAGTAGTTAAGCAAGTTGATCCATCCCGATTTATACAACTCAACATATTCCCTCAATCGTGTTGTTCAGTTTTCTCTTTTTTTGATGTATAATGATCATGGTAAAATCAAAAAGGAGGTTCATAAAATGAACACAGACAAAATTTATGCGGAATCCATTGCAAAGGAATACGCACCCAAAGACAATTCCAAGATCGTTGCCCTTCGTAAGCTCGATGCCAAGGCAAAAAATCCGGCAAATATATTCGCCTATACCTTCGGTATCATTTCTGCACTTGTACTCGGCACGGGAATGAGTCTTGCAATGCAGGTTATCGGCAGCGGTGTTGCAAGTATGATTTTAGGCATCATCATTGGCATTGTCGGTATAATCGGTTGCTGTGTCAATTATCCGATTTATAAGAAATTGCTTGAAAACGGCAAGAAAAAGTACGCTTATGAAATCGTTGAGCTTGCAAGAGAGATCAGCGAAGGAAAATAAACCAAAAAGGAGGGCTTTCTGATGAACAAAAATGAAAGCAAGTATTTTAATACGGCTGTCAGAATGG
>JAFSBM010000226.1 GCA_017437285.1 Ruminococcus sp.
TATTTATGCACGTTATTACTTGCTGATGTGTTTCAGATAATCATGATTAAAATAGCAGAAGTTGTATTACCATAATTCAACATCGCATTTATATGCTTTTTTCTTTTAATCTGCAGCATCTTTACAATGACCGATAGCCTGTAACATCATATACTCATGATTGCCTAAAAGCATCTTCACATTAGGCATTTTCATAATTTTTCGCAGCAGCTTAATTCCATAGGGATAGCGGTCAATAACATCTCCCAGAATATACATCGTATCTTCCTCTTTGAGGTTTATCTGTCGCATAATCGATTCAAATCTTTCAAGATTACCGTGTATATCAGACATAACATAAATCATCTTCTCACCTCGTTTCTATGGCAAAACCGCACAACGAATGTGCGGTTTGCTTATTGAATTACTTCTTTCTTCTTTTTTCGTCTTTCAGGATATTTACATTCCAGTTTTTAGCAACTGCACCTGTTTTTCTCATGCAACTCATTGACTCGCTGAGGGCATTATACACGGCACCTGTTCCGACTGAATCGGATATGTAATTTGCCGCACGGTCACGGGATATACCTATTCTGCTTGCTTCTTCCGCAGCATCAATATTTGCTCCGATGAAAAGGAATTCCCAACTGTCCTTTTTCTTTTCCTCAATCATTTTCTTGATTTGCTCATAGTTATACTCGTGACTTGCATTTTCCATTCCGTCTGTAGTAATTGCAATAATTGTATTCTGCGGAATATCTTCTTCACGGATATACTTGCGAATCATAGAAATATGGCTGATTGTTCTTCCTACAGCATCAAGCAATGCCGTACATCCACGGACGTAATACTCTTTGTCGGTCATTTTCTTAATCTCCGAAAGCTTCACACGGTCGTGGAGCAACTCGTACTCATTGTCGAAAAGTACCGTTGTTACAAGAGCCTCGCCCTCCTGCTTTTTCTGATTGTCAATCATGGAATTAAATCCACCGATTGTGTCACCCTCGAGGCCGCACATTGAGCCGCTTCTGTCAAGGATAAAGACCATTTCTGTAAGATTGTTTTTCATACTGTTTCCTCCTCATTTTTTGGCGTGGGCTTATTTTCTTCTGTAATTATATTATATCAATTATTTGGAATTCTGTCTGTCCCTTTTGAAGCGACATTTTTCACAGGAGTATTTTGAAGTAATATCAATTAGTACCTAACAATTTCTGGTCATACTCATAAAGCATTTCATTAATATCAGATACTTTAAATATACCATTCAGAATATGATATTCAACAATAATATCAGCAATATTACTGTGAGAAAGGCTATAACCTGCTGTTCTTAAAAGCTGCTGTGTTCCCTCAATATCAAGTTCCAGGGCAAGGGCAAAGGCTAACGCTGTTTCTTTTTTTGGATGATAATTCCTATTACAGCGGATTTTAGAAAACACTTTTCTGCTGACATTTGCTTTATTATAACAATCAGAATCTTTCATTCCTCTTTCATCAATCAATCGCAAAAGCATTTCAGAAAAACTCTCGTCTTTATTTTTCAGTCTTTCTTCTAAACTCGCTCTTTTCGAAGCTGATAATTCTTTTCTCTTAGGTGCTTCGGCAGCGAAACACATTTCTTCTGCTTTAGTCTTTTCTATGTATTGACGCAGTTTCTCTATCTTATCCCTGTTTACACCATAAGATTTCCAATTATGGAGTATAAGATACACATCAAGGTCATAGTTCTCCAGATAACGTAAAATAGCCCTTTTAGCTATAAGCTCAGACAAGTTTGACGGAAAACCGAATATCCTTGAATTTATAATTGATACAGCAATCTTTTTTGCTCCTGTTTTATGTGCTTTTTCAAGACTATTCACATAACAGGAAGCCAGCTGTTCGATTTCATTCGATTCACCGCCTACCCATTGCGGCGCAGTTGTAACAATTACGTTTTTCGCTTTCAAATCATCGGAAAAATTGGCTATCTCTTTTTCAATCAGATAGGCATTTCCAACAGAAATTTCATCTTGAAAGTGATTACTGATATATTCACCAAAGTTCATTCGTGCGGCACTATAACACGCACCATAAGCTGCACCGCCATTCATAAGCGATGAATCACTTGATATGATAAGAGCATCACAGGGAAATCTCGTAATATCGGCATTTAACAATTTTAATGACATATTCTCACCTGCCTTTATCTTCTCTTTTTATAGTCGGTTCAGGAAAAGGATGTGTTTTTCGTCCTGAACTTCTGCACGCAATACATGGATTTTCAATTGTTTTTATTATCCCAAGCTTGTACGGACACTTTTTGCATTTTTCGGGTTCTTTCAGTTTAAACATAATAACATCTCCTTTTTGTTATTCGCATTAATTATATATATTTACAAGTATGAAATAAAAGCTCTTATTTTTGTATATTTCAATAAAATGCTTATTCGGGAAGATAGTATTACCTGCCCATAACTTCGACACAGGTTATAGGGATTATTTATATCGCAGCATTTATTCATTTTAATTATATCACATTTTCTCGATGTATTAATGTGCATTTTATTAATTCCACATAACCACTTCATTTTTCGTCACAGAGTACAAGGAACAGACTTCTTCATTGGGCAATGTGACAAATGAATATATCGCCATATGACAACTGCCGCCATATCGGCGGCAGTCAGATTTTATGTTGTTTTAATCCCAAGTAGGCTTTTTACCAGTAGAAATTGCAGCATAATAGGCAAGTTTTTTATTTCATTATACTTGATTTACACATTACCAAAATCATCAGTATAATGACACATATTTTTATCAATTGAATAGATTTACAAACTCCTCTATGTTTTCTGAAATTAAATAGTAGCTGTCTGTATCTGAACTCCAAAAATACACCTTGCCGCTTTCGTTATTCACACAGTAATAGTTATCACCTGAATCTAATGCTATCGGAATTATTTTAGCCTTTGTTTTTGTCAGGAAATAAGACAAAGGTTTTTCTATGCAGTAATTTTCATCATTCTCGTCTAAAGATAAAAACGCTCTTATTTCATATTCAATCTCATCAGAGATAATGATGTCATTAATAGGATATCCACCATTATTAAATTTGAAAAAATCTTTGATATCGGTTCTTATAAAAATATCATATTTTTGTTCAACCTCATTCCAGATATTCTCATTATATTTAGTTCTGCATTCTGTTGAAATAATATTCATCAAAAGTTTTCTCCCTTCTGTGATTTATCAGTACTATCAGGTCCCCACAAAGCACTACCACCAGTATGTGCAGCACCGCCAATGGTTTTATCATGGTCACTTTTTTTCACTAATTCCATTTTCCCTTGTTCTTCATTATGATGCCATACATAACCAGTCGGCGTTCTTCCATTCTCAATTTCCTTAAGTTGTTCATCTGTAAATTTACTCCTCAATTCTGGATTATCTTGCAATGCTTCTTTAAGTTTTGCATTGCATTCTTTTGGATATGTATTGCTTTTTTGATTTTCAGGAGAAAGGTAAGTAGTAAAGACAGCATCAAATTTCGGAAATACTCCTTCAATTTTTACACCATTAATTTCAATTTGTTTTTTTACATAAGGCACACCATTTTTTGCTGTTTTACCTTCCAAATCGCAACGATCAGTTTTGTAGTGAATCACACCATTTTCGTCAATAGTACACTTTGCTATTTGCTTATCACTCCACCCAAGAGTATCTTTTAACCATTGCTTTTCTTTATCTGTCAATTCACGAGTTTTATTGTTATCAACGTTGTCTTTAATATCATTCGATTGAACTTCTGATTGTTTTGAAGAGCCATTATCGTTTTGATTATTGGATTCCTCATTGTTGCCATCCGTTAAATTATCATCAATTAATGTATCTATATCCGATAGTTTTTCATCTACTTTTGATGAATCTATAGCTTTATTATTGTCATCTATTATTTCATCAGAAGTTAGTTCAGTGGTAAAACCTGCAACATCATCAAAATCATCTGTTGTAGGTTCATGAAACATAGATTCTCTGATATCGTCTGTTTTCATATCACCTACCCAATCATCGATGGAAAATTCTTTGTTTTTATCTATTTTTTTACTTTCATCAGGTTCTATCCATTTTTCAATATCAAAGGAAGAGTCTTTTGATATTGGATTTTTAATTTCAGTTTTACTACCCTCTATCATAACAATCCTCCTTTCTCTGACCATTTTTTTACATCTTCAATCTTATTACACTCAAAATAGATATGCTCCGTTATAATTGATTGAATTATTCGGTTACGTGTTATATTATCAAGTTCTGATTTTACACACTCATGCAGTGAGCTTACAGCTTGTGTCGTCCATTCCGATACATCGGATGTATCTCTATATGCACTTACAATTGCACGTTTTACTTTTGGAAATAAAGATGACATAATAGAAGCTAATTTTGTTGGACGTGGTACTTTTGGTGGGTTCTCAAGCTGTTTGGCAATAGCAACCTGTACCGATGCCTTAATATTATTTTTCTGCAATAATGGTATAATTTCTTTAAGAATTGTTTCACGATTCATCCCTATACCATTACTCAGCATATGTGCAATATCAATCATATCATTTGAATTAACTTCAGATTTTATTGTCTTATTACGCTGATAATCATATTTTTCCTCAACTGTATCATATTTTTCAACTTTACAAAGGACGGGCTGAATCCACTCATTCTGATAAACAGCAGCAACACCACATGGCAGTTTAGCAAGTTCTGTTATCTGATTATCATTGAGATTAGCAGCCTGTCCTACAAGTTCTCTATCAGTAATATCAGGAAGTCGCATAATAATCTTTGTGTTGGTATTCCTTATAGCTGCCATATCAAGAAGTCCCGGTGACTGGTCAGCAATAATGAATCCCTCTCCATATGTACGCATTTCCGCTATAGCATTGGAAATCATTTCAACGCTCTTACCTATGAGATTAGCCGATTCCGATACCTGCTCCGTTGATGTTCTTTTCAGCAGATTATGTGCTTCTTCAAGAACTGTAATATGCTTCAATGGTGCATTCATTTCTCCTTGTGTCATACGATATTCCTGCAATTTCAGTACAAGCATACCCATAATCAGAGATTTTGTTTCACTTGAACCTACACGACTTAAATCCACAATTACATTCTCATCAAATAGATTCTCCATGGAAAGCTCATCATCTGTAAAAATCAGACCATTTATGCCGTTTGTAAGAGAGTTAAGACGTGTAAGGAGCGACCCTTTATATGCTCCTTTGTTTTCTGTATCATACTCACTGCTGTCAATAATCAACTTAACATTTCGAGCGACATCATAAAACTGTGGATAGAGATTATCTCCATAAACATTTTCAGATTCAGTTAAATCCCACCCACAATCTTCATATGATTTCTCAATGGCATTTTTAAGCACAGCAGGCATAGCGGCATACATAGGCCAGCAAACGTTGAAAATTTCAACGAGGCGGTCAATATGCTCAAGCACATGAACATCATCAGGAAATGAAAAAGGATTTATACGCAACAATGACGTTTTTTTCGGATTCGTCCCATATATCGATATATTACCGTAATCACAGAATACATTTTTATATTCGCCCTTTGCTGGTTCAATGACAAGGAAAGGAATGCTATGTTTATGTGCTTCGGAAAGTATTTGATAAACTGTATTGCTTTTACCTGACCCTGTACTACCTGTTATGAATGTATGTGATGTGAGCGATTTACATTGTAAATGAACACGCAGCTTTTCCTCATGATTCATATGAAATATCTTACCGAGCTTAATTTTTGCAACATCTTCCTCCATTACATTATGAGTCGCAATATTTCTGCCAAATTCTGCACATTCATAAATTGAGAGGCCTGATATAGATTTGCTCGGAAAATTCAGGGAATAAGCAAGCTCTTTTCCCGATAGCACTGTTGTTGCTGTAACATAGGGTGGATAAGCAAAAAAACCTAAATCTGCTTCTAATATACATGGATCAATGACAAATTCGGGATGACGAAGCTCTTGCAAATATTCGCATATCATCTTTGCCGCTCCGTTATCTTCTATATCGCCACGCCATACATTGACAGCAGAATGAGATAAAAACGAAGACTCACCTTCGGTAAGTGCCAAATAGGAATGAGCAACATTATTTGCTACATTTATATCTTCGCTTATTACGTAGGCAGCAAAATCCCACATGCCGAGTGCTGTGCTTTGCTCAAAGCGCGCCATTTGCTGTTCAAGCAGTTCTAATGCATGTTTGACCGTATGATTTGTAAAGTTTTGTGTAATGCCCTCTCCTTTTCCAATCGTTGCTGTAATGTTTGAGGAACGTGCAAAGCTTGTACCGATATTACCCCCAAGATTAAAACTCGAAAATACGCCAGCAGTTTTTCCAAGCGTATTTGTGACTGCTCGTCCCAGCGTCTGAGCAATGGAAGTCGAAGTTGAACTGCCTATTGTCTCTGTAACAGTTTTTCCGATAGTCTGAGATGCTATCTGTGTTAATGTATGATTGATGCCATTCATAGTAGCATTTGAAACTGAGTTATTCGTTCCTTTAGAAATTGCATCTGCTATAGAACTACCAGTTGCGTGGTGCTGGTCAATAGATGTTCCAAGGTGAACACCTGTACTTGTGCTTTGTTGAGCACTTACACTACCGCCAAATCCTACAGATGCAACAGTTGCAGTTTCGGTTAATCCTGCGGATATAGTTTGGTTTACAGCTGCACTTACTGAACCACCTAATGTATCAGTAATAGAGGAGGAATCTGTATGCGTTGCATTATAAACTTCGCCCTCTGTTGTTGTATACGTAGATGCACTGCTTGTCCCATCAGTAACATTTTCCCCATTCGTTTTTTGCTGCATTTGTGCATTAGCCTGATTTTGCTGTTTACCTTCCTGCCGTCCAAATTGATTGCCTTCGCTGTTTTGTTTAGCAATGCTATTCTGTATTGACTGGTTCTGGCCGTTTTGAATGCCTGCACTCGCACCGACATTTACACCAAGTGTGGCAGATGAACCCTCCGCCATTGTTTCGGTGTATGTAAAATTGGTCTGCCATTCAGAGTAGGGAGCCAATCCCGTGTAAAGTTCTGACAAGCGCAGTTTCCTTGTTTCTACATCTCGGACAGGTGTTGCAAGCAGAATAAGCGTGTATTCCTCCTTAATGCTTTCAGGGATAATGCCGTCAAGCAGCTTTTCAATAGTCTGGCTGATAAACTTTTCGGATTTTTCAGTCGGGATATTAGATGCGATTGCGACAGACTTCTTATCCATATTTGCAAGGCACTTTGGTGATCCCATTGCTGGTTTTGCAGAAAAAACAGAGCCTGGAAAATTACCTCTGACTGCATCTGTAAGGCGCTTAATATATTCATCGGCATCAGAGTTATCTCCTGCGTTTTGAGTATTCACAACAGCAAGATAAACCTGTGTTTCTGTCTTTGTTCTGTGAAAAATCAGGGCGATATTACATCGTTCATTTGATAAAACAGCATAAACATTCACCAATTTTTCAAGGCTGTTTTCTTGTTTATCTGTTACCCATTTTGAAATATTTATAAAACGAATATTGTGATCCTTATCAAATTCGGGAAAGTGCTCCGCAAGTTCTTCACCATTACTTTTAACAATGCGCAGAGACGCTGTTTTGTCTACGGGTGTATATAGTTCCTGTAACTGTGGCAGATATGCATTGAAGATTTCAATACTACTTGACGCAAGCAGACCTCTTGTAAGTCTTTCAGAGTTGTGACCGGGGTTATGTTCCGCCATATCTCCAAAATACTGATCTCGGAGGTCGATAATCTGCTCCATCTGTGCTGGACTCAAAGCAGAAAGTTTTGAAATACGATTTCCTGCTTTTATACCCTGTTTAGCTATCCATTGTTTTACGCCCATAACTACCTCCTTTAATCCTCAGCAGACTTTTCTTCTATAACAGGTTTCCAATCCATAAGTTGATTAATCTTATCAATATATTCATTTAGAGCTTCTTGTGCTGCTCTAAGGGATTCGATAAGGTCTTTATAGAATGCGACCTGTTTCTTAGCTTCTCTTAACAGCGGATTCAGGTCGGTGATATTATCCTCAATAACAGAGAACAAACGCTTTTGCCAATCCGTGAAGATCTGCTTATGACTATTCTTCATTTGCAGATAGATATTATCAATTTCATCTTTCAGGGAACTGTTAAAGCGAGAAGCGAGTTTGCGCTTGTTCAGGCGGTGATCCTCAAAAATCTTGAAAAATGCGTGCCTTTCAAAGAGCTCCTTCTCGAATATCTTTTCGACCTCAACAGAAAATGCGATCTGCTCGAAGCCCTCGATCAGACCTTGCAATTCTTCACGCTTCTCCTGTGAGATATCCGGTGATGCAAGTACAACGATCAGCAGCTTTTTGCGGAGTTCTTCTGCCCGTGTTTTCCAATAGTTACTGGACGCCTGGAACAATACCGTTTGTGCCCGATTAAACGCAAGATTAAACTTTTCCTTTACCTGATCCAATAGCTGATCGGCAGCGGTAGTGTCTATTTCCTCTCTTGCGTTGTCCCGTTCCGTACTCTTTTCACGCCAATACTTGTAGTTTTTAGCCATATCAGCACGAACATCAGCTTTGAAGATATTATGAAGTTTGAATGTTTGTTCTTTTGCTTTATCAGCACTCTCAGTTCTCATAGAATAACCGACAGCGGTTTCAAGTGCAACTGTCAATTCATCTTCAAGTTTCACGAGTTCTGCTTTATCAATAGGGGTGTATGCATCCTTCAAGAATGATTCCATTTCTGTAGGATACTCATCATCAGCCTTCCCAACAAATTCATCACGACTGTTCTTCAACCTATCTGTGAGTTTGATAACACCCGCATCAAGCTGACTCTGATAGTTTGTTCTGGATTTGTCATGCATTTTTACAGCATCGGCTATGTCATTTTCGGCTATTTCCCTTACTTTAAGCAAAAACAAAAGCGATTGATAGCATTTATTATACGGAGCATAGTTGTCTGCAAACCGCTGTATTTCTTGCTCAATCGCCCACAATCCACTATTAGCAAGAACTCGTTCTTTATCTCCATATTCACTGTAATGCAACGCACCCTCCTCAGAAGCTATCTCTATCTGTTTCGGCGCAATATTATATAGAAACAGAAGCTGAGCGAATCTTTCGCCATTCTTTTTCATAAAAAAGGCTTGCTTTTGCATATAGATCATGGCGTTGTTATCTTTCACAAAGTCCCCGTCAATCTTTGAACCAAGTGCCATAACAGAAGAGACATAATAGATACCTTCTGGTTTTAATGTCACAGGAATCGGTGATTCTATGATTTCAGTACGGTTATATTCACTAAAATCAGCATTATCCGCTTGGTTGACAATTACCATAGTGAAACGTGTATCTATCTCCTGAATCGCCTTAACCTTATCACAGAGCTGCTGATTTGACATTGTATGAAGCTGATTGCTTACAGTAACATACAGCATTAGCCCATTGGACATTCCACGCAATGCTTCCTGTAAGACATGAATATGATGCTCGTGATTTGCTACATTATCACCGGGTGTATCAAATAGTACATAAGGATGCTCGCTGTTGCGAAGCGGTGAGTCACTGTTAAACGGAATATGTATTTTTACACGATCGTCAATTGCACCATCATTGATTACCTGTAAAAGCGACTGTACTCTTTGAGCAAGAGCATTTTCTTTTTCCTTTTCCAAGCACTCTCGAATCTTAGCAGACAACTCATCGCTATAACTATTAGGGCGAATTGCATATCCACCACGGCTAAATGAAATCGTAACTACCATATGGTTAGAGGTAAACTCTACATCAGCAACTTCAGAATTGTCGCTGCATCGAATTTCATAGATTTTTGCTGTCAGTGGCTTATCACCGCTTGGTAGCACCTCGCAACCTAAAATGGCATTTATGAAAGTAGATTTTCCCGAACTGTAATTACCAATAACACAGACAGGTATTTCTTTCTTGGAAACATCATCAAACTTTTCCTGCTGCTGATCTATAAGCTTCTTGCTATCACTTGCCGTAATATTATGAGCAATAATATCTTTGATGGATTTGAAATACCCGGTAACTTCCGGCAGAATATCTCCTGCATTTGCCAGATACTCATTTGCCTGCTCGTATGTTAATGGAGGAAGCTGATTTTCTATCGGTTGTTCATTATTTTCCTTGTTTAAAATATCGCAAACAGCGCAAAGTTCCCTGTATTCTTCTGTTGTACCTCTGAAGCGTATACAAACTGGTGTATAATTGGTAGAGTATGTATGCCAAATAAGATCAGCTATTTCATACGCTTTGAATGGAAAGAAACAACTGGAGTACTCAACTGAAAGAAGTTTCAGTTTTTCAGGAGTATCGAGATTATTGCTATCTATTGTAATAAGTTGATCACCATTTACTCGGTCATAAGTAATTTTGCGTTTGTATGGATCACTGGAAATCTGAATCGTAATCATATGATAAACCTCCTAATTTGTATGCTAAAAGAAAAATCACTTAGAATATTCGTGTTGTACAAAATCAACAAAACTTCTTCAAGACTCTTTATATATTATATCATATTATTGGTAAAAAAGTCAACCTTTTTTGAATCTTTATATAATATAAAGATTCAAATACGCAATCATAATCCATGAAGCAGAATTAATAATTCACGAAGAACAATTATCTTTTCAAACAACCGCCCTCCCCATATTCGGGGAGGATTAGATTCATAAATTCACGGCTGTGTTCAATATCAAATAACATTAATCCTCAAAATCGTTAGCTTTATTTTTCAATGTTAGATAGGGCTTCTGATTTGTAACATAAGCGACAAACTGACAGAACTGCTGCATATATCCATACCAGCTGCTTATAAGCTTTCCGTCTTTATAGCTCACTGAATTTACAATTATATGCGTGTGGAAAAACGAACACTCGTGATCTGCTTCATGGGTACAAAACACATTCTGATACTGCGAATCAAAATATCTTGCACATCTCTTACCTAACTCACTTGCAGTTTCAATATCTTTTACCCCGTAATCGTAAGATACAACTATATGGAGCAGAGGATTATCCGAAGTTTTACCGTAATAACGTTTTACAGCCACCATATCATCATAACACGAATACGCATCTGTATAGTCTACACCGTGTCCGCCGGGAGCATACGCTCTCTGATGATTAGTCACATAAAAGCATCCCTTGCGAAGATACAAATCACCGCCATAGGTATTTCTAATTATTATAATCGAGACCATAATGATCTAACCCTCCTTCTGAGTTCTGCCATACCTCTGCGATTTTTCTGTTTAGCAATCTCCTCCGCCATATTTGCGATATCTGTAATTTCTACCATAAGCTCCGGATTATTACCGTTGCTATCACCTTTTACTGCCGAATCAACCATATATCTGCCAAATGATACACCTTTCTCATTTGCTTTCTGCTGGATAATCTCCGCTTCCTGCTGAGTCATCTTAACAGATTTCTGGCTTGTTTTCTTTTCTTGTTCTGATCTCATTTCAATCAGCCTTTCCTTATAATATTTAGGAAACTCTGCAGCACCATGCATATACGTATTTCTTGCCCCCTTTCTTCTGTTCAGATAACATCGTATATGTCTTGTTTAATTGCATATTCTTATATTCACTCATTTATGTATAATATAATTTACTCAATCACACACAATATATCTTACTTATTTAGCAGGCGTCGCTTCGCTCCTATTATTATAAAGTAATACTTTTTTGAAAAAATAGTAAAACAGTCTGAAAATTACATAAAAACAAAAATCCTCCTCAAAAATTGAGGAGGCAATACAATATAAATTTATATCTATGAAATTTCAGCACACATTTGTGCAACTATTTCTACAAGTTCTTCGTGTGATATTTCATTATCAGCATATTTTCTTATTAAATTCAGGGCTTCACAATTGAAGTGTATACCCTCCATTTTAGCGGAAGCAACCTGATTCTGAACTGCTTTTTCAGTTGTAACGTTTGGCATACATCATCACTCCTTGAAAGATTTTAATTAATGTATATTTACATTATACCCATTTCTATTCTTTATGTCAAGTGAAAATCAACGAAAATCATTTCTTGCTTCATTATAACAATATATATTTCAAATTCCGATTTTTTCGATTCTCCGTATATATATTATTATCATGATACCATGATCGTGGTAATCTTATATAGAAAGGAGAAATTAAAAATGTTCAACAACAACCGTTATCTGACCTGTGGCGTAGATTCATCGATACCGCTTGAATTGCAGTTATTCCTGTGGAATTGTGTTGATGAATTGCCTGCTGAAAGAGATTATTTGCAGGTGTTCAACCTCGAACCGTTTGGAGAAATGCAGAGAATAACCCACACGTCAGAAAATCCCGAGCACAAAATGGAATATCTTATTCCGTCAAAAAAGCCGATTGCCGAAAAGATTTATATAATCGACGACGGCGATCACTCAACAATGCTGCTTGCAGAAGAATATTAATGACAATGCCGCTCCTTCGGGAGCGGCTATTTTACGTTATTTTGGAGGAAATCAAAATGGAAGAAAAATTAATTTGCTCTCATTGTGGAGCAGAAATTACAGATGATGACTACAGCACAGTCAACGGACAAATTGTCTGTTCAGACTGCGTGGAACGCTATTGCTGTACTTGCGACAGATGCGGAGCGACTATATTTGACTCAGATGCCTACGGTGATGAATACACGAATCTTTGTCGTTACTGCTACGATAATTACTACACACGCTGCGAAAACTGTGACGCACTCGTTCACGTTGATGATGCGTACCACTACAACAATTCAGATTACTGCTCTGAATGTTATCACGATATAGCAAACGAAAACAGCGCAATTAAGGAATATGGTTACAAGCCTGAACCTGTGTTTTATGGCGATAATTCGAGATATTTTGGAGTTGAGCTAGAAATTGACGGAGCAGGCAAGGATAGTGACAACGCAAGAGAAATCCTGGATATTGGCAATGAAAACGGAGATCATATCTACATAAAATCAGACGGTTCACTTGATGACGGTATGGAGATTGTAAGTCATCCCATGAGTCTTGACTATCACAAAAATTATTGTTGGTCTGAAATCATGAAAAAGGCTGTATCTTTGGGATATCGTTCACACCAGACAAGCACCTGCGGACTGCATATTCACGTAAACAGAATTTGCTTTGGCGAATCAAGAGAGGAGCAGGATGAAGTAATTTCAAGGGTTCTGTATTTCGTGGAACATCATTGGAATGAGCTACTCAAATTTAGCCGTCGTTCCGAATATACAATCAATCGCTGGGCAGCTCGTTACGGCTATGAAAATTCACCTAAAGCAATTATGGATAAGGCGAAGAAAGGCAATTTCGGAAGATATGCCGCTGTTAATCTCTGCAACTACAGTACAATAGAATTCAGACTTTTCAGAGGAACGCTTAAACTGAATACATTTATAGCCACATTGCAGCTCGTCAATGAGATTTGCAATGTGGCTGTTTCTATGTCTGACGAGAGTTTGCAGAAGCTGTCATGGTCAGAATTCGTGTCAAGCATCAAAGATACTGAACTTATCCAGTATCTCAAGGAACGCAATTTATACATCAACGAAAGTGTTGAAGAAACGGAGGAATACTAATGAACAAATTTAATCTCATGGCAATGGCTGAAAAGATGCCCGCCAACACATTAACGCAGGAGCTTATCAAGCTTGCCGCTATTATAGCGGCTACTTGTCTTGCGGCAAAAATCGAGAGCA
>JAFSBM010000227.1 GCA_017437285.1 Ruminococcus sp.
AAGAATATGTGTACTCAACACTATCTGTCTGTTCTCTCCGTTATCCCTGCCGAAAATATCTGCTTCAAGTTCGGAATACGCTGATTTGTTATCCTTATGATTTTTCGTATAATCAACCGATGAAGCTGTACAGCCGAAATTATAGTAAAGCTGGTCATAAGTAAGGGACAGCTTTTTACAGATTTCATCTGTTGTACAGTTATTATTCCTTGCGTATATTTCAATCAGCTTTTCGGGGTTAAGCCTTATGAGGTAGTATGCGATGCCGTCAATCTCACGATTGATGTTTATACTATCATTATAGAATACTTCCCACATATCAGCGTTAAGAAAAGCGTCCTTTTCAAGACCAAGGCTTCTTGCATAATACTGATAGTCCTTTACGTCGGGGAACTCGTCCTCATCGGTCATATTTTCAGAAAACCATTCCGCAACAGCTCTGATTTCCTGTTCTTCCTGCGGAATATCGCTGTCGGTATTGTTCTGTGCGACACAGCCTGTCATAAACAGTATTGTTGATATGAGTATTGAGGTTAAAAGTTTCATCTTCATTTTCATACGCTCCTTTTTCTTGATGTATATATTATACCACATTCGATTTTTGCAAAAATCAAGCAAAAAGTGCCGATTTTGTGTCCGTACTATACGTTAATATACCTTAATATACCTTACAATACGTTACTATACGTTCAAATTCACAGTATGTATATATATGGAACGTGCTAAAACATTTTGTAAACCTTTCGTGTACTGCTCGGACAATAACAAGAAATATTTACATTTGACATTACAATAAAATAATGATATAATATATATGTAAGATAAACACATTACATTTCAATACATTAAGGAGGTTTGTTTATGGCTAATCAGGTTCTTGTACAATTCCGTGTAGACAGTGATTTAAAAAATGAAGTAAGCGAAATTTACAATTCGCTCGGAATGGATCTGCCAACTGCTTTCAGAATGTTTATGGTACGCAGTAAAATGGTGCGTGGTATTCCGTTTGAAACTACATTGCCCGAAACTGCTGTTACCAAGTCCGAAGGTCTTGCCGCTTTTGAAGCTTTAAGAAATCAGGCTGCCGATGTTCCCGAAATGTCTTTAGATGAAATCAATGCTGAAATTGCTGACGTAAGGAAGAACAGGAGAAATTAACAATGCAGATTTATGCCGTTATTGATACTAATGTTATTGTTTCTGCTCTTATTTCAAAAAATCCGCAGTCACCTCCTGTTCAGGTGCTTCGTGAAACACTTTGCGGAAATATTATTCCGCTGTATCACTCGGATATTATCAACGAATACTTTGAGGTTTTGAGCAGACCGAAATTTCACCTTAACGCAGATACAATTAAGACAGTTATAAATTCTATAATTTCAAATGGTATGGAAGTTACACCGTCACCCACAGGCGAAATTTTCATAGACCCCGATGATTTGATTTTCTATGAGGTTGCTATGGAAAAACGTGACGATGGCTCATATCTTGTTACGGGAAATCTCAAGCATTATCCCGAAAGAGATTTTATTGTTACTCCCGCTGAAATGATTAGAATACTTGAAGAACAAAACAAATAAAAAATGCCCGTTCCCAAAGGTAATGTTTCACCTTCGGAAACGGGCATTGCTCTGTTTATTTATTATATGTGTTTTTACTTTCTGCCTTTCTTCTCAGCCGCCTTAATCCTATACATATTCTCGTCAGCGTTTTTGAAGCAGCCGTCAATGTCATTTCCCTCAAGAACGGAGTAGCCGACAGAAGCGGAAACGGTATATTTCTTTCCGATAGATGCTTCTTCAAGCTGGTGTCCAAGAAGCTGTATCAGCTTTTCAATTTCTTCCTTGCTGATACCCTCGCTGATTATGCAGAACTCATCGCCGCCGATACGATAGCAGGAGCAATCCGTGAAAATACCGCTGACAGCCTTTGCAAGTGCCGTTATAGCGTCATCGCCTGATTGATGTCCGTAGGTATCGTTAATATACTTCAGATTGTTCATATCTGCTATTGTAATAATAACAGGCTCGCTGTCTGTTCCGTTTTTCAGCATTTTAAGTTTCAGTTCAAAGGCTGTTCTGTTTTGCAGGCTTGTCATTGTGTCAAGGAAAGCAAGCTCCTTGTAAATCTCATTCTGAAACTCACGTCTTGCTGACTCGTTCATCTGCTTGAAAACGGAGTAGCCGAGATAGAAGAAGAACACAAGGAAACCGACCTTGCTGAACTCAACTGCTCTGATTTGCGGGGAGATATAATATCGTGCAATATCAATAAAACAGAATATGCCAAGAAGCAGCATTGCTCTGTAAATCACTTCGTCGGTAATTGCAACCTTACGTTTCTTTCTGATAATGTAGTTTACAAATGTTGCACCAATAATAAGTCCGATAAGGATATGTCCCACAAATACAGCGTCAATGTAGTAGATTACGCCGTAAATCTGCAAAAGCTGAATTACTATGAATACTGCACCCGAAAGGTACATCATACCACGCATAAGCTTGTTCTTTGCAAAAGATTCGTATGTATCAATATATGCCGCCGCAAAGAACGGTATGGAGTAATAGCAGGAGAACAGCACAACCGACGCTATATCGATATCGCTGACAAATATCTGCGTTATTCTTGCTTCAAGCAATGTCCATAAGCTTGTTGTAACTGCAAACATTCCAAGCATACATAACCGTATGCGTATAATCTTTTCCGATGCAAATATTCCCGCAATGATAAGAACAAAACCCAGCAGAAGGAAGGGTATACACAAAATCAGTGCCGCCATACCGTTTTCAATAATCATATACATAAATGAAGCTTTGTTACCGACATAAATTGTAGGTGCTTCACCTGTATATCTTGAAACGAATGGCTCAATTTCAACTTTCAGCGTTTTCCCCTCTGCATTGTCGGGAAGTCTGAACATTCTCCAATATGAGCCGGGGGTAAGCTTCACAGGTATCTCACGTTCAGCGTTATCAGCAAAATACAGCTCATCATCAAAATACACTTTCACCCACGATTGTCTGACATAAAAAGCCATCGAGTTGCCCTTTATATCATCAGCGGTAAGCGTTTTTTCTATTGTAAGTATTCCGCCCTTATCCGAATCAAGAGCAGCAGGCAGAGTTGATGTTGTTGTTTCACCCGCATAGCTTATGTTTACCTCGCTGTCAAGAGTAAAAACTTCCTCGTTGTTGAAACCGACGCTGTGGGGCTCGGAAGCCACCGCAAACCAGCCTATGAGTACAACCATTATGAAAATAATTATCAATATGAAGCTGTTCTTGATATTTATTCTGTTTTTCATTTTGTTATATTATCCCCCAAAATCAATGATTTTACTTCCATTATAATGACTTATTATATCATATACTTTTTTATTTTTATTGTATTGAGTCTGAACAAATTTAATAAAGTATCAATTTTCAGTCAATTTATGCTCAATTACAAGAAAAAAACAGCATACCGACTTAAAAATCGGTATACTGTAATTTTATTCACCTTAAATAGAATACTTGCTGACCTGACTGCTGAGTTGTCGGGAATGCTCGGAATTGTGCTGTGCGGCGGATTTCATACCGTCCATACTTTCCGTAATCTGTCTTGTGGATTTGGTAAGCTTGCCTGCGCTGTCGGAAACAACGGCAACATTATGCGTGATTTCCTTTACGCTTGCGTTGATGTCGGAAATTGTCCTTGAAATGCTTGCGCTTTGCTTTCCGATTGCAGACATCTGTGTGCGGATAGTGGAAGTTGTACTGCCGTATTCTTCGCCGAGAGCCGCAAAGGAGTCGTAATCCTTGGCAACATCTGTGGAAACAAAGGTTATCATTTCGTTGAGCACGGTTGTAAGGGTTTCAACAGCGGAAATGATTTCGTTGTTGATGTTGTTGATTTCAGTTGCGGCACGGTCAATTTCGTTACTGAGCGTACCTACTTCTGTTGCAACAATTGCAAAGCCTGCGCCTGCCTGACCTGCACGGGCAGCTTCAATCTGAGCGTTGATACTGAGAATTCTGGTCTGACTTGCAATGTTACTGATTTCTTCAGCAATCTGCTTGACCTGAGTGATTTTCTCAACGTCCTGTTCAGCCTTCTGCATACGGGTCTGCATACTGTGGATACTGTTAAGGGTGTTCTTCTGATTTTCAACAGCTGTTGCGGAGCTTGTCTGTGCACTTTCGTTTGCCTTTTCAATCATCGTGCAAATCTGATTTACATTTTCAGCAAAGGCAACAATTTCCTCTGCACTTTCCGAAAGCTGCTGGGAAAGCTCCTTGCTGGAGCGTGCACTTTCCTGCATATTGACGCTTATGCTTTCAAGCTCGCTGTTCATACCCGACATAATTCGTGTGTTGCTGCTGACAGTGGTGTTCATCTTTTCACCCGAAGAAACAATTTCATCTGCTGACTGAACAACTTCTTCAACAAGAGTACGGATTTGTCTGATAAACATATTCATATTGCCTGCGATAACTTCAAGTTCATCGCCGCTTCTGATGTCGATTTCCTTTGTAAGGTCACCTGAGCCGTTTGCAAGCTCCTTGACCTTATTGTTGAGCTTGTTCATTCCACGTCTGAACTTCATCATCAGAAGCAGAAGAACAGCAAGGCTTATTGCGTATGTAATAATGCAGGTAAGTATAACAAGGTTACGGAGATTTTCCATTTGCTCGTCAATCCAGTTTGCACTGATATCAACGCCGATTGCACCGATAACATTATCTCCCATAAAAATCGGGCTGTAAGCTGAAACGTGACTGCCCCATTCGTCTGTAAACGGTTCGTCATCAACAGTTGTAATCTTTTCTGTGAAAGCATCAGCCATAGCCTGAGTCATTTCACACTCGTCGCCGATTGCACCCGGTTCTTCGGGGTCAGAGTCAACAACAAAGGTATAGCTTTCCTCTCCGTTTTTCTTCAAGGTGTAGATATACTCAATGTCAGCGTTATCTCTGAACACAGCAAGCTCGTCGATAATCTGCTGATATTCCGCAGAACCTTCCTCGCCTACATCAATCGTCTGCAAAACCTCACCCGTTACGCTCATTGCCGCACACTGTGCAACATTTTTAGCGTTGCTCTGAATTTGCCCGAACAGTGACGCTTCCGAGCGTGTGTAAGCCATATATCCAAGCACGGCATTGCCGGCAAGCAGAAGGATTGCAAGCCATATAAACAGCTGAGTGAAAATTCCGACCTTACGCACTTTCATAATAATTCCCCCTGATAAAGATTTGACTTTCGCAAGTCACGGCGGAACAAAAAATGGCAAATTTATTTACCGTTTTAAATTTCAGTACACATATTGTAACATATTGTCAATACAAATACAACTGTTTTTGTGAAGCTTTGTTATAAGTACACAAACGAAGCTGCTCTGATATATTGAAATTATCGGGAGGAAATTGTATACCACATTTACGCAAAAAGCCTCCGATTTCTCGGAAGCTCTCATAATTTATTCGCTTTCTAAATTCTTCTCAATAACCGCCATAATCTCATTAAGCCGATTTTCTCCTATGCCCTTAATTTGACTTAATTCACTACGCAGTTTCTCTATATCTAAACTAACTGCATTGCCCTGCATATCGTCAACTGCTGTCTGATAAATGTTTGATATAAACTGCTGCATTTGAGCCTTATCAAATCCTTTTATACGCTTATACAATGCCCTGTCAAGCTGAAATGTGTGTTCCATTTTTTCTCCTTCAATTCCTATATTTAAGGTAGTTTTCAAACTTTATACTATAATTATACAGTATTTTTATTGTAAATGCAAGCAATAAACCTATTGCTTTACTTTAAATAACAGGCTATTTACTGATTTCTAATTGTAATCAAATCTCCACTGTGCTATTCTTATAATTGGTGATAATATGGACTATTTAAAATATGGCGAAATACAATATGACGGTGTTATGATTTTAGACATTGACATTGATGAAGAACATATCCCTTACTGTATTGAATGGATAAATCGGTATATCTCATATTATAACACAGAGATTAACGGAAATATTCTTTTCACAAGGTCTGATTCCAGAAATATTAAATTTATTATACCTATCAAGTATCCTGTTGTTACTTGTGAGCATTACGAATACCAGCCGTATTTCCGTATAGAAAACTATGTTGTGGCGTATCACTATAACAAGTTTTCAAAAATAAAGGATACCTGCCTTAATGTATCAAAATTCTTAAAGAAAAATAATCTTAATGCAGCAGGTAAGCCATATTACTATATGGAGCACGAATATATGTATATCATATACATTCCTATTGCATAATAAAAAGTCCTCTTGCGAGGACTTTAACTATTTATACAGCGTTCTTCACGCTCTCAAAATACATATTCAACGCTTTTTCAATGATACCCGAAATTTCCTTCTTGGGTACATTCTCAAAATACTTTGTATATGTTTCTGTCGGGACAGTAACCTTATATGCTTTCTCTTTAGG
>JAFSBM010000228.1 GCA_017437285.1 Ruminococcus sp.
GGAGTAGGCTCTGCGTTTGGGTCATAGCTTTCATAAATGCCCATACCGCTGTTTTCATAGCTTATTGGAATAACCTTTTCATTCTCATAGTCCACAATGAAGCTAATCATCGGGTCATACATCAAATCACCGTTCTGTACATAGGTGTGTGCAATAGAAAAAACATTATCGTTAAGCTCAACGGATAAGGTATCCCAACCCTCTCCTGCTTCATATTTCATCGCTCCTACCTTTCCAAACAGAACATCGGAGAAATTATCTGCAAAGCGTTCGTAAATATCCCTGTGCATTGTATCGTCCGACAGTTCAAATTTTGTCAACGCTTCGTGTACTTCCTCAAGCCTTGTTTCAGCCCTGAACAGCTCGTCAGCCTTCGGGAATGGTGCTTCAACGTCAATCTTCATCTGCTCCAGCTCGGCTTTCATAGTATCAACCTTTTCCTGTGACTCCTTAATATCCTTTTCGATATTGTTGATACAATTATCAAGTCGGATAAGGTTACCCGTTGTGGTTTCGGGATTAAGGTCGCAGTAGTGGTTTTTCTCTCCCTCAAGGCAAGCCTTTGTTGTCTTGAAATGCTGGTCATACAAAAATGACAGCTTCATTCCACGATATTCGCCAATATGTACTGACTTGCCTTCTGCTAATCTTCCTATATTCTTTAGAATAGCGTCTTTGAAAGCTTCACCTGCTTCGGCTCTGTCTGTGTAAACCTTGTCACCGATTTTAATAGGATACATTTCTTTGCCCTCGTCATTTACAACCTTTGGCTGTGCATTTGCAGTATCAAGGTCAATCTGATTGTGCTTAATATGCAGCTCTGTTGCCTTTATCTTTGCAGGGACGTTAATGCGGATATTGTCCTGCAATTCATAGATTTTCTCTGAATAGCGTGACTTTTCCGATTTCAGTTCCTTAATTTGTGTCTGAAGCTGCATTTCTTCTTTGATTAAAGGATTGCCCGCACATAACGCCTTTACCTCTGCATAATCGAGTGCAACCTCGTCAATATCGGAACAGGTACGTTCGGGAGTCTTGCTTGTCATCACCTGTGATATAAAACGCTGCTTATTCTCTAACATCTGATACAAATATGCGTCAAAGGTTTTGTCAGTAACATAACGGTAAATCTGTACTTCGGGATTTTCATTGCCCTGACGTTCAATTCGTCCGTTACGCTGTTCCATATCAGTAGAACAATTCTTACGGAACATCGAAAAACACAATAGAACAAAGCTGTAATATATTGAGCAAATCCAACTACCTCTCATAAAATAAAACAACAGAAAGCGGATAATTAATCTGCTTTCTGTTGTTATTCTTTGCATTTGTTTACACCCACCTTTCATGTTATGGTTAGCACGGGCGCATACATAGGTGCGTCCGTGCGTCATAGTATTATGGTGAGCGCAAACGATAACCATTAAAAGAATAGTCAACAATGGTTAGAGGGATAATTCATCATTAGTTTTTCTTACGTTTCCTTTTGGCTTTATGTTTTGCAAAAGGGTGACGTTTTTCTTTTCTTATCCCTCTTGTTGTATCAGCTTTATTGTCAGAAAGCTTGTGTATCACAGGCGACATCTTTTCAGGTGAATCAGACGTAGGGGCGTCGTTCCCTTTATTATAATCACTTACTAATTGACCACAGGCAGCTTTTATTCTATTACCTCTTGATTCCCGAAGTTTTACTTCCAAGCCAGCCTCCTCTAGTCTAATCTTAAATGCAACCAATTGTTGCTTGTTAGGACGTTTGATTCTCTTACAGGCAGTTTCATTATATTGTAAAAGATTAATCAGTACATTTTTTCCTCTAAACCATTTACCAAGTTGTCTTACGTCTGAAGCCCTATCATTAATTCCAGGAGCGAGCAGATATGCAATGGTAATCTTTCTGTTATGTCGTTCAGAATAGGAAAGCGCAGCTTCGACAACACTATGAATGCTATTGGATTTCATGTGCGGCATAATCATGTTTCTAGTTGCTTGATCCGTTGCGTGAAGAGAGAGTGTAAACTGAATCTTTAAATGCTCCTCTCTCAGTCGCTTCAACTGTTCAACTGGTCCAACAGTCGATACATTTATGCCATCTGTAGGAAAATTAAGTCCATTGCGATCACGAAGTATATGAATACTTTTAATCAGATTATCATAATTAAAGAGAGGTTCTCCCATCCCCATAAAAACGATTCTGTTGACACGTTCTTTCAAAAGAACGATTTGCTGAACTATTTCAGCTGGTGAAAGATTGCGAATAAATCCATTTTTTCCTGATGCACAGAAAATACACCCCACCGGACAACCGACCATAGTGCTAACGCATACCGTATTGCCAGTCCTTCTTTTAATGCATACTGTTTCAATGCAGTAGCCATCTTGTAATTCAAAAGCATACTTTGTAGTATCTCCCCCTACATATATGTCTTTTATAGTCATAGTTTGATTTTTAGGACTTACGCCATTTTTATACAAGGTTTTGAATAAAGACTTAGCTCGTTCTTCTCCCATACATTTGGCTACTTCATCAAAAGTATAATTGTACGGATTGCCCTGAATCATTTCTAATGTAGGAGGGCCCATTTTCTCTTTATTTGCCATGATAATTCCTTTCCTCGCATTGTATTTAAGTAATATTTTACACAAGCCAACTTGTGTGGATTATAACTTGAAAACATCAAAAGGGTACACAAACCCCATTGTATATATTATACATCTTTTTTTTCTTTCTGTCAAGATAGAAATTGCATCCCAATATTACTATATATTTATTATTCAAAATTACTACTATTCCCATTAATCATCTCACGATACTCCTTAAGCATTTCATTAAGAACCGCTCCAACTCTAAGTTGTTGCTTATACACCATTGTTCTATATGGATCTCCGGCACCAATGTTATCAAACTCATTACAGCTTTCAATTCTTCGAACAAAATCCGAATACGATTGCTTAACATAGCTCTCAAAACTAATTCTTTCGTCATCGGATTTATATATTAAAACTATTTTCAACAGATTGTCATATGCAATACGTTGTTCAGAGTTTTCGGGATTATATAAGAATTTCAAAATAACGTACCTGTCATTCTCCTCTATATAATAACGATAATATTTTTCGTCAGATTTGTTCCATTCACTGAAAACTCCTAATTCTGGAACAGGTACTAAAAGCCTTCCGCCATCAAGAGAAACTGTCTGATACTCTTCAAGCACAGTATTATTGACAATTATCTCCAACGTGTAAAAATGCGTGCTTTCATTGACTTGCGAATACGAGTAAAAATCATCGGTTTTCAATTGATTATCCACATCCCAATTATTCCGCACTACATATTCAGGCTTATAAATATTATACCACGAGCCTTTGTACTCACGCCATTCCAACTTGCGGCTAAGGCTATCCATTATGTATTCAAAGGGCGGTTTTGTAAGTCCAAGCCTTTTCCGCCATAGCATTTCAATTTGCCCCATATCGCTATTGCCATTGTTTTGCGTATTTTTGTCACCGATTCTACTGTAAATACAACCCTGAATCATTTCACCATACCGCTTTTTTAAGTATATGGGGGTCATATTAGTATTATAAATGATAAGAACATCAACATCGACAACATCATATGGTGCATAGGAGCTTTGCATTGAAATGGTTTTTAGTTCGATTTGTGGGACTATATCTCCTGCAAATTGCAAATTTGATAATGTGTCTAAGATGTCACTTTGCTTATAACGCTTATTTTGCATACCACATACTTTTAATTCATCATTAACACCAAAAATAATGTAACAGTCTTTATCGTGAATTGTATTTGCGAAACAAATAATATCTTTTATAAGATCGGCAGAATTTTCGTGCCATTCTTCTTTTACGTCCCATTGATCTGATTCCCGATGCTGGGTAAGAAATGTTTCTATTAATATATTAAGGTTATACTCATTATATTTCATTTTGTGTATTCCTCTGTGCAATATACTGAAATATCCGAAATTTTATCTCCAACTACAATTTACAGTTATAATATTTGCCGGCACTCCTAAAAACTGAATATCAAATTTCAAGGAAGGCTCAACAATAGTAGAAGCATTGTGAATTCGGAATGAAAGAGACCAACCATTATTAAGATAAAGTTCAGCTGTGTTTTTCGAGTTTGGCTTAAACCGCAGAGAAATGATTTCTGTCGGCAAATCTGCTTTGGGTATTAACAATGTAGCCTTATTCTTCTTACCATCTTTGTTTAACTCTCCACGAAGGTTGAATGACTGAAACTCCGTCAATTGTTTATTGTCAATAGCAACAACTTTATAAAAATCTCGTATTCCAAGCAAATACGAAATTAATCGTGAAGGTATTGTGTTATCACATTCATAAGCTCTGTTCAGCTCATCGATAAAAGCTTTTATAATAGGCTCATAAACTGCTTCCTCTTTGTTTTCCATATCGTGCCAAGCTAAACCTTGACCTTTAAGGACTTTTAAGTTGGAAAATATCGGCCTAACAGTATTCCAATAGTCATCTGCACACGGCAAATGATACCACTTTTCTCCAAAATCAATTGTTGAGCTAAGTCGAGAGTGTTTAGCGGCAAAGTGATTATGCTTCATAGAAAGACCTATATCCCAACGAATATGCTTTCTTGTAATTACAATGTCACGAACATCTCCGCCTTCAGCATCAGAGTCCTTATTAATTGATAATACAACAATATCATCACTTCCGTCACATTCCAAAATAAGCGGTTCGGCAGAAAAAAGCGTATCAATAAAAGCAGAAGCTGCTCGTGAATATATGTCTTGTGATGAACAGTCCTGTGTTTCCCAAGCTCTTTTAGCTGCCTTTATCGATTCTTCATCTATGATTACAGGACGTTTTTCTTTGATTCGTTCTTCCAATTCAGTAATACAAGCATATTCAAATGCTCGTCCCTGATCATTGCTCTTTGAACTCATTATAAAGCCTCCAATTCTTTTTTAATAGCGGTTGCTATTTCGTATGCAAGATTAACAGGAACAGCGTTGCCAATCATTTTATATCCGTCATTGACACTATCATAAATAAACTTAAAATCATCCGGAAAACCTTGAACTCTTGCAACCTCTCTGACAGTCATACGGCGATAGAGATGCTCTTTACCTTCAACAAATCTGCAATCATTCTTTCCAAACTTGACCATCTTAGGAGCTTGCGGATGAAGTTGGCATTGTCTGCCAGAAGCCTGCACGGTAAATGCTTGTTCATCCCACGATTTCACCCTGTTTCGGCTCATAAATATGGGTGAATATTCTCCGGTAAAGTATTCATTATTATTGACAGCAGATAAATTATGATGATTTTTTTCAGCAGCAGGAACAGCCGATTCCTGCAAATCCCAAATAATATCTCTCAATGTGATTTTTTTATCATCATCAGCCGTTGAGCCGGTAGGAAATTTGAAATCAATATTTAAATCTTTTCTAAATCCGATATAAAATACTCTTTTTCGTTCCTCTGCAACTCCATAGTCTTTCGCATTTACAAGTGTAATTGTGACATTATATCCGCTTTCCTCAAATAGCTTAACTATGTTCTGCACAGCATCACTGTGTCTGTTGGCTAACATTCCGCTTACATTTTCAGCAAGAAAGAATTTAGGGCGAACCTTGCGTAATATTCTTATATAATCATAGAATAATTGACCACGTTCATCTTCTATACCACGCAAAGCTCCTGCTTCCGACCAAGATTGACAGGGAGGTCCTCCAATAATGCCATCTACATTACTCGGAAAATCATCTTCGTTTACTTTTCTGATGTCCCCTTCAATCAAATGTGTTTTCGGATGATTGATTTTAAAGGTTTCCCATATAGTTTTATCGTACTCATTTGCTACGGGAATATCGAATCCGGCACGTTCAAAGCCTAAATCAAGACCGCCACAGCCGGAAAACAAACTAATAATGTTCATATAAACAGCTCCAATTACATAATAACTAAATTGATTATACCACAAAATGTATTATAATTCAAGAACAATTCTCACTCAAACTTGACTTATGATTTGTTCATATCCTCGTGCAGCTGCTCCGCCAAATCCCTCAAATCCTGTTCCCACTCAATAAGCTGAGTCGAAAAAGCTCTGACCTCAGACACAGGGCTGTCATCGGACAGTCCTCTTTTCATAGTAAGAGCCTTTTCTTTCAGCTCATTGAAAAGAACATTATACTGTTCAAGAGCTTCGGGAGAACGCTTGAGCTTGCGTTTCTGGTTGTTGGTGTTGTTGTAAAATTGAGTGTAAAGGCACTGCACATCGCTTTCGGCGTTCTTTATGCGATTTTCCTTCGTCCATTCTCTCTTGTGAACGTTGCGGCATTCCTGACTGCAAAAGTCGGAATTGTTGGTTTTGTCCTTGATTATGAGTTTTCCGCAGATCGTGCAGTTTGATACTATGCGGTTTGCCTGTTTGAGCATATCAACGTAAATACGGAGAACGGCAAGAAACGAGTCATCGGCTACATAGGCTGTCTTCCAAGTGCCGTTAAGGTGCGTATAGTAGATATGTACCGTTAAATCAGTGGGCGAAGCGTTTATCTGTTCGGGAATGTTCCAATACCGAACGTTCGATTCGGGAACTTTCGGGAGATTACGAAACGGAAGGAGCATATCCGAAACACAAGTATTGAACTGCTCTGCAAAGCGAGCTGCCGACTTTTTCATTGAGGACATAAAAACGTGCCATTCGGAGCTGAGCGTCTTGTGGTTATACTGATAATTCGTCAGAATAAAGAAAATCATAAAATTTAGAAGCATATTGCCCTTGCTTGAACTGTCATACAGTTTGGCGAGGGCATTTATATATTCCTCCGCAGACTTGTTTCCCTGCCCTTCGCTGATGATTCCGCATAAGCCGTTCGCACATTCGGCGAGAGTCTGCATTTTGCCATTTTCCTCAGATTGAGCAAGCTCATTCATATCATCAACAAGGCTGCCGAGCTTACGGGTGCGGACTTCAATTTCGGGACTTTCTATGCCGAGCGTAAAAAATGCTTTCAGCCTGTCGGGACTTCCGATAGCGATAATCTCCTTTTCATTCGGAACATCAAAGCTGATACCGATAGATGCTGTCTTATCATCTGCAATTATGTTCTTTATGTTCAATGTCTTTTCTCCGTTTCTTTTGAATTTTTTTAGTATGTTTTCCATAACGGGAATTGCTCCCACAAGCAAAGCAAACTGCACAGACTCTTCAATGAGGACAAAATTGTAAATTCTCTTGCCCGACGTCATATCTGTATCTACCGCAAATTACCATTGTAAGTGATACCGTAACCTGGGACAAAAACGAAAAGATTAGAGATGCCGATTTAGACACAACCTTTCAGGAATATTCTTTGATGTCCTTTTTTCGCTGACAATTTAAGTATTCGTTCCATAGCTCGCCGCCGGAGTATTCGCAGTAACCGTCCCATGCACCGTCAGCCGAGCTGACTATCCCGTTTGTAATGGACGCCAACGCACTTGCAGCAGCAACCCAGAGATCCCTTCCGATTCCCACTAAATGGCGGCTTTCAATGTAATAATTATATTTGTAAGGATTATAGGGATTAATATCGGGATCTCTCTTGCTGAATGTAACAAAAATAGGCCCTTCGTCTATCAAAAATGAGAAATATCCCTCGTTTATGGAAGTGTCCAGCAGGTCTTCGGTAATTGCTGTGCTTACATCGTTTACTCTTTTGGATATGGAAGCTTGTTTCATATCAACAAGTTTGTCAAAATCCCGTAATTCATATAATTTTTCGATAATATCCCTAAATGTGATATTTTCATAGTTGTCGAAATCTACGATAAATGAACGACTCATAACATAACCTCCATTTTGTTGATTGTGTGTTTATACTTTCTATTAGTAATATTATACAATCATAAGACCTGTTTGTCAAGCAAGTCAGACAAAATCAATCAGTATCAAAGTGATTGACAGGGCGTTAGCAATCGATTGATGCCTGACTACACAACAATTTCCGTACAAATGCGAAAAATGATGATATAATCAAACCATCAAAAGTCGCAAAGGAGGTGAAACTGATGGAGGACAGAAAAAACGGCACACCCGAAATTCTCTCCGCAAAGGACTTGCAGGATATGGGATTTTCACGTTCTATGTCATATGCCCTGTTCAATCGTGAGGATATTCCCGTTATTCGCATCGGTAAGCGTAAGTTTATCAGACGGGAGAGATTTATGGAGTGGCTTGCAGAACTGGAGAGGACGGACAAGGAATGAGCCGAAATCGTAACGAACTAAAAATGAAAGGAGAAATCATTTTATGAATGAGGAAGTAAAGACCACACCCACAACCGAGCCTTCTGACGAAAAGCAGTCCAAGCTCACAAAACCGAAGCGTACCGATGAGGAGAAATTGCAGGAGTGCTATGAAAGGCGTGACAGGCTTCGGGAGCAGAAAACCGCCCACAAGAATAAGGGACAGGCTATCGACAAAAGTATTGCCGAGAACAATGCGAAAATCGCAGAGCTTGAAAACAAGGAGATTCTCAAAACTTTAAAGGAGAAGAAAATCTCCGCACAGGAGCTTATCAATTTTTTGAAGAAAATGCCCGAAGGCGTTACTCTTGAAAATGTTGCTTTCCGCAGAATACCGCCAAACTCAGGTCAGCTCCATTTCAATGATACGGTGTGACCGCAGATTTAGTACCATTATCCTGCCGTTTTAGTATGATTTTTCCGTTTGGTATCAAAAACGTAAAGAATTCATACCAACAAATATAGCATCAAAACGGCGGATATTTGAAGCTAACAGTAAATGTGGTATTGAAATACGGCGAAATTGATACCGATAAAGCAGTATGAAAATACCGCCGATTTAAAGCTAATGCAGAAATGGTACTAAAAAGCGGTTGCTTTAATACCAACAAAAACAGGAGATGACCGAAATTGCAATTAACAGTAAAACAGCCGATGACCGTAAAAGAGTATGCTGCCGAACAGCACATCGCACAGCAGACGGTATATAAAAAGATAAGCAGAAATGCGGATAAGCTCAAGAATCACGTTTTCAAGATGAACGGTAAAACTTGCCTTGACGATACCGCACAGGAACTTTTGAAGCCGAATTTGGAAAATGCTCCGCTTGTGGATAAGGTGAAAAGGCTTGAAGAAGAAATTGTCAGGCAGAAAGCCGAAACGGAAAAGTGGTACAAGGAATATCAGATATATAGTGATAATAGTGGCTTGCTTATCAGAGAAGCAGACCAATACAAGAAACGTATCGCCGATCTGGAGCAGGAGCTTACTGCCGAAAAAGCCAAAACCGCCGAAAAGGATAAACAAATAGCCGAAATGGAAAAACGCATTGCCGAGCTTACGGAAAAGTCCCTTGCTATTGCCGATATGGGGAAAAAGCTCAATTCTCTGTTTGCCGTTCTGGAGGAAACCGCCAATACGGGCGTAGGCAAGAAAATCGGAAATCTCCTGTCGGGGAAGCATTAAACGCATTGTTTTCGTACGGTTGAAAAAAGGGGACGGTTGATTATCACAAGTGCAGAAAAAGTACATCTTTTTCCCGACCGGCTCCGCAGTCGGCTTGTTAGGGGCTGACTGCCCCTAAGACCCCGATATTTGATAGAAAGATAAAGGAGAGATATTTTTGAAAAGAACAAAACGAAAGCTGGTCATTTTCAGCCGATCCCAATGGGAACGTGTCTGCAAATGTGCCAAAGCTCTGAAAATGAAGCCTGCAACATATCTTCGGAATATGTCGCTTCACAAGGAATGGAAATGCTATCAGGGAGAGGATATTTGCTTTCCACTCAAAATCATAAATCATATCGGCACCGATATAAATATGATTTTGAAGGTTGCAGAGAATACAAATTCCGAGCATTTCCCAAAGCTCCGAGAACTCAAAAAGCGATTTGAAGATTACAGAAGCATCTTCTATCGCTACTACTCACAGCTTCTGAACGATGCTTGAAAAGAAAGGAAACAATGAAAAAGACAGAAATCAAAATTCGCAGGGAAGTCAAGTACAGTCCCGATGAATGGAACAAGGTAACTGCACTTGCAAAGGAAAGCGGAAAGCTCCCTGCTGCCTACATAAGAGAACAGGCACTTAACCCCAAAATCAAAATTATCGACCATTCCGCTTATGATAAAAACGGAGTTTCCTCCAAAACGGACACTGTTCAGTTTTGCATTAACAGAGTCGCAAAGGACGTAAACACAAACAAGGAAGTTTTTGCAAAAGACGTAGAAGAAGTGGAAAGGTGGCTCAACTATCTGGGCGATATTGCAAAGAACGGGCTGACCCCTATCCCGATGATCGAGGTGAAATTGTAGTGGCAGTAGTAAAGCATTATTCCATAAAAAACTCACCGCTTGCCCTTCTGAAATATATCACAGGAGAAACAAAAGCTCAGAAAGCTGAAATCGTAAGGGGAATAAATTGTTCCGTTGATCCGAAATCGGCATATCTTGAAATGTCCCTTTGCTATGAAACGTTCGCAGGAGAGAAATTTCACCGAACGGAAAAACCCGAGGGAAAGGAGCATATCAAAATGCACCATTATGTTTTTTCCTTCAAAGGGCAGGAAGTAACCCCGGAAGATGCCTGCTACATTGCAGAGCAATGGGCGAAAAAGGTTTTCGGGGATAAGTATCAGATACTCATTGCTGTTCATACCGACACAGACAACATTCACGTTCACATTGCCGTTAATGCGTACAGTCTGAACGGCAAACGCTGGCTTGACAACAAATCCACCTTGAAGCAATGCAGAGAGGTTGCAAACGAACTCTGCAAAAGGAGAAATCTGAATGTTATCGAAAATCCCAAATGGAACGCAAGACAGAATTATGCAGAGTGGCTTGCCCGTCAGAACGGCACATCGTGGAAACAGAAGCTTTGCGATGATATTGACCGAATTGTGCTTATGGAGAATGTTCGGAGTATAGACGATTTGGTGAAACAGCTTTGTAACAGCGGTTACCTTGTACGGCAGGGGAAGTATTTATCCGTTAAGCCTGCAAATCTTGATAATCGAAAACCTGTCCGCACGTTAAGGCTGGGTGATGGGTATGGTATTGAAGAATTACAGTACCGCATTGAGAACAAGGATAAAGAAATGTCGCTTGACAAGGTTTTGTCCTATACGGGAGTACAGAGAGAATATGCTCTTTGCTTACGGCAGATACAGATAGGCTTTTACCGAAAAAGCGAGGACTTCAATCACGTTACATACAACGAGCTTCGCAAAACTGCCGATTTGCTTTGTTACATTCACGAGCATAACATTCATTCCAAAGAGGATTTTGAAAAGCACGTCAACAGCATTGCCGAGAAATCCAATCATGCTGTCGAAAGGGTAAAGAAAACCAAAGAGAAGATAAAGGAAAAGGAGTTTATCCTTGAAAACGGTGATCGCTATCTGGAGCTTCTTAATCGTGAAGGTCCTTGGTATCCGAGTATGCTCAAGGATTTAGAGCCGTATGAAATTCTCAGGGAAAACAAAATACGGAGCAAGGCGGATATTCAAAAGGCATCGCAGGAGCTTGAATTGCTGAAATCACAGCTTCCTGAATTTGAGAAAGAGTCCGAAAAACTGGCGGCCGATAAGAAAGCGGTAACAGCACAGTACACCACTTTTATCCGTCAGATGGAAACCGATTATGAACGCTATCTCCGTTCTGCAAAGGAGGAGCTTGAGGAATATGAGGAAAGTTTGTCCAAGCCAACAGCTGAAAAGGTCAATGCAAAGGAAGCCGAGAGGAGAAGGCTTGCGGAGGAACGGCAGAGGGCAGAAGCGAGGAAAAAGCGGAGTGGTGAAAGCCGTTGAGCTTTGATAATATACACGAACAAAAGAAAAAGCAGGAAAGGAGAATCCCAATATATGTACAAAAAGATAAAGAAAAAGCCTACGAAAATCATCGTAGTCCCTCACTATGTGGGTACAGAAAAGGATACCAAAGTATTCAAGAAAATCATTGAGGAAAAGGTGCAGAAGAAGATAAAAGAAACTGCATAAAACTCATAAATATACATCAATATCACTTGATTTTTCAGGTCAGCCGTAGTATAATAAAGATACAATATATTACGGCTGTTCTGAAATTATAGGAGGAATTTCATAATGAAACAGCCAAACACAATATACACCGCAGCCCTTTATCTCAGACTTTCCAAAGATGACGGTCTTATGGACAAGGACAGTGCAAGTATTGATACCCAGCGTGATATGCTCACCCGTTACTGCAATGAGAACAACATCATTATCCACGATTTTTACATTGATGACGGATTCACAGGTCTTAACACAGAACGTCCCGGATTCAGACGTATGATAGAGGACGTTGAAGCCAAAAAGGTTAATTGTGTTATAACGAAAGACCAGTCAAGACTTGGAAGAAATCACCTTGAGAGCGACTTTTATATGGAAGTGTATTTCCCCGAACACAGTATTCGCTACATCGCCCTCAATGATAACGTTGATACCCTCAACGCTTCTTCCCTTGACATTGCTCCGTTCAGAAATCTGCTTAATGATATGTATTCGCAGGACATCTCAAAAAAGATAAAGTCCGCACTTTATACCCGTCAGAGCCAAGGCAAGCACATCGGGAATAAAGCTCCTTACGGATATATCAAAGATCCGCAGGACAAAAATCACCTTATCATTGATGAAAGGTGCGCTCCCGTTGTTCGCAAGATTTATGAGCTTTACCTTGACGGAAACGGCGTACACAGAATTGCCGCTGCCCTTCGTGCCGAGAAGATTCCGAAGCCTGCCGCCATTGCAGCTGAATATTTCAATAACACCTATGCTTCGCATATCAGCACCGATATGGACATATATGACTGGCGTGACGGAGCTGTTTCCACCATTCTCACCAATCCCGTATATGCAGGACATATCAGAGGACAGCAAAGGCCGAAAATCTCAGCCAAGAGCAAGAAAAGATACACAAGAAATTCAAAGGCTTTCATTGTGGAGAATATGCACGAACCTATCATTGAACCCGAAAAGTGGGAGCTTGTTCAGACAATGGTAAAATCCCATCATCGTGAAAAAAAGAGTGATGGATTTGACAACATATTCGCAGGATTATTGAGATGTGCCGATTGTGACCACAGCCTTACAAAGTCCTTCGCCCACAGAAGAAATCCAAGACCCAATGTTATAGATATGGTAGGCTATCAGTGCAACTTTTACAGGCTTTACGGAAAAACTCACTGCACACAGCACTGGATTGAAGCTCGTGACCTTTATGACGCCGTTCTTGCGGATATTCAGTATCGTGCGAAATGTGCTTTGGAAGATGATGACAAAATGGTATCCGAGATAATATCCACGCTTGACTGCAATGCTTCCGATGATACCAAAAGGGCAGAAAAGGAACTCCGCAAGGCGAAGAACAGAATTGCAGAGCTTGACAGGCTTTTCTCAAGCCTTTATGAAGATAAGGTCAGCGGTAACATTTCAGAAAGAAACTTCAAGCAGCTTTCCGCCAAGTATGAAGCCGAGCAGATAACCCTTGAAAATCAGATAGGCGAACTTGAAGAAAAAATCCGCAACAGCAAGGCTGCTACGGAAAATGTGGATACCTTTGTTAATCTTATCAAGGATTACAGTCTTATCACCGAGCTTAACTCCGCTATCCTGCACACCCTCATTGAAAAAATCGTTGTTCACGAAGCCGAAGTGATAGACGGTGAAAAAGCTCAGAAAATCGAGATTTACTACAAATTTGTGGGCAGGATATAATGCCCGATTTATTAGAAAGGAAATGTTCCGTAAGAATTGTTCAACATCAGAGGGTCGCATTGGAACGTCGAGATGGTGAAGTGCTATCATTTTCTGCTGTGCGTTCATACCTGCGCCGCATTTTGCGGTAGAGCCGAGAAGAACACGAACTTCACCTGCGTTCATCTGATTAAAAAGTGCCTGCTTCTGTTCGGGAGTGTCATAATCGTGGATAAAAGCAATTTCATCTTCGGGAACACCCATTACCATAAGCTTTTTCTTTATATCGTCATAA
>JAFSBM010000229.1 GCA_017437285.1 Ruminococcus sp.
GCCGCACCTATCTGTTTTTTCTTTAATCAAACGAGTTTTTAGAGATGCCCTAGAGAAGATTTCAGAGAGATGTCCTATATTTTGTTAATGAGAGCAAAAGTACATAAAGAGTACACATCTATAGTTTATAATCATATCAGATACTCAGATATGAAAGGAAGTATTCAAATGAAAAAGCATTATATTTTATTGTCGGTGGTAATAACTACACTTATTCTTCTGTTGTTTGGTGGTGTTGGGGTATGGTATACATACGAAACAGCGACAAACATTATGGATGAAAAATGGTTGGATGTTATATCTAATCGAACACATTATGCATTAAACAAACCATTGGAATCTGACGGTGAAATAGTGGCTGATTTGTATTGTGATTCTTTTAATCCAATATACAGACAAGATGATATCGGTGCCTATGAGGTCTATATATCTGATGCCGGTAAGAAATATGAAATAGGCAATTACATTTGGGTATCTTTTTATGATCCTGACTCACGAAATTTTGATTATGATAAATTCATCTCTGTAGGTCCTGACTTTAAACTTAAAAATCGTAAGAATTGGAATAATGGTAGTATAGAGGAATTAAAAATTGATGCCATGTGTGATGAAAATTTTATATTCAATGGAACAATTGAAGCAACAGATACTAATGATGAACATTTTAAGTATACTATAGGTAAAAACGAATTAGTTTCTGATGAAAATACTGTACATATAAACGAAGCTGTACATATAAACGAATTTTTAAAACAGAGAAAAATTGATGTGTATCAAGCAACGTGTTATGCACTTGCAGAAACAAAACGTGAAAAAAAGCTGTGTGATGAGGCAAAGAAAAAGCTTGAAGATACACTTGCTGCAACAAAAGATGATTCGTGGTTCAAAGAATATAGCAACAGTAACGATGACTACTATTACTATTCTCTTGGTCATTCAACAGATGAAGATGAATATCCAGAGTTTTCATACAGCAATGGAGTATATAACAACGAAAATGTAGTAGTCCATGCTCAGAAAAACCTTGAAACATCGTTTTATATAACTCATCACGCTATCAATTCAGATACTGATAACGTGTATAGTATATTTCTTTTTCATCCGCTTAAACTTGCACTCAGATATAATATGAAAATATATATTATCAGTCTGCTTGTGCTTATTATACTCGAAGTTTTAGTTATATTTTTTATAAGAAAGCTGTACAGAAACGGCAGGGACTATGAACTTTTACGTCAGGGCCTTACAAGAAGTATTGCCCATGACCTTAAAACACCTCTTGCAATTACAAAAGCCTATGTCGAGAACTGGGAATATATTGATGAAGCCGACAGACATGAACATGCAGAAAAATTAAATCTGGAAGTTGACCATATGACGTATATTATCAATACTATGCTTAATATGTCAAGGTTTGATTTAAAGAAAAGCATAAAGCTGGAGGAAGTTAATATTCACACAATGACTATGACGATGTATGAGAGAATGAAGCCGTTAATCAGCGAACGTAAACTTGATGTAAGAATTTATACCGATAATGAGAACGGTGATTATTACGCATATGCCGATCCAAAAATGATAAGAATAGTAATCAATAATTTTCTTACAAACGCTGTCAAGTACGCTAAAAGCACGATCTATCTGGAATTTTACAACCATAGGAAAAAGATAAAATTCGTTATAGGAAATGACGGTACAACTATAAGCAAAAAGGATATCAAAAAAATATGGGAGCCTTTTTACAAGCCAGACAAGACAAGAACTGACAGAATAGGAAGCAGCGGTATGGGACTTGCAATAAACAAAAGCATACTGGAACTTCATAAGGCAAAATTCAAGTGTACAAGCAATGCAGGAAGAACTACATTCAGTTTTGAAATGAAAAAGGTGGGTAATAATGGAAAATAAATATAAGCTTCTTTTAGCAGAGGACGACACGGCATTGCGTGATATAGCCGCATTGTTTTTCCGCAAGAACGGATTTGATGTTGATACAGCAATAAACGGCGATGAAGCCTGTGCGTTGGTTGATAAAAACAGATATGATACTATTATACTTGATATAATGATGCCTGGGAAAGACGGAAAAGAGGTTTGCAGCTACATAAGAAAAAAGTATGATGTTCCTGTGATTTTTCTTACTGCCCTTGGGGAGGAAAATGACATCGTTGACGGCTATGAAGTAGGTGCTGACGAATATGTGACAAAACCCTATTCAACAAAACTTCTGCTGGTTAAGGTTAACGCCCTTATTAAACGATACCACGGGCTTATGACTAAAAATGGCAGAATTGTAGTAGACGAAATAGAAATAGAGCCTGCAAGAAGATATGTGACTGTCAACGGTAAGGAAGTTGTTATGGCACCAAAGGAATATGAGCTTATGATGTATTTCATTGACAACAATAACATTGCGTTGAGCAGGGACAAGATACTTGATGCAGTATGGGGAATGGATTACGAGGGATATGACAGAGCCGTAGATACCCATGTTAAAAAGCTCCGTGCTGCCCTTGGCAAGGCAAGCCGCCACATAGAAACGGTAGTCAAGGTTGGCTATATGTGGAAGAATTATCCTTAGGACATCTCTAAAAATAAAAGATTTTAGAGATGCCCTTTATATAATATTTTATTATGTGGTATTGACATATTTTAATATTTTTGTTATAATAAATATAACAAAATATTATATTAGCAGTTGTATATAGTACAGCTGGGGGATAATAGTTAGGATATATTTTTGACAAATGTATATATTTTTAGGGAGGAATTGCCATGAAAAACAAATTCAAAAAAATCGCTGCTCTTGTTGCAGCGGAGGTAATGTGCGTAAGCACATCACTTTATTATCCTGCAAATGCGGTTGAAACCGATGAGCCGAATTCGTCTGTTTCAGAGGCAGAGGGAGTTGCCATTGATAAAACCAACTTCCCCGATGATATTTTCCGCAGTTACATTGACCTGAACTTTGACACAATCAATGACGATATTCTCACAGCTGAGGAAATTTCAGCTGCAAAGACAATTGAAAGTGCTATAGCGATAGTAAATGAATACGAGGATGTATCTGACATTCAGATTAAAACCCTTGAAGGCATCCAGTACTTTACCGAATTGGAAGCCATAGATGTAAGCGGCAATATGATTGCAAATCTTGAACTGGACGGATTTGAAAAGCTTGAATATGCGGCTATAGATTCAAATCATCTTGATTCGCTGAAAATAAGCAATTGCCCGTCACTTGAAAGACTCCATTGCAGCTATAATGACCTTACTTATCTTGATTTCGGGGAATTGCCTGCTCTTAAAATTTTGTGCTGCACAGACAATAAGCTGACTAATATTGATTTCACAAAATTCCCTACCCTTGAAGAAGCGTATTGCTGGGGAAACAGTATGGACTATTTCAATATAGAAAATATGGAAAGTCTTATAATCGCTGAGTGTTCGAATAACAATGTTGAAAGAGTCTTTTTGGACGGATGTGAAAATCTGAGAGAATTATATTGCAGCGGCAATAGAATTGAAAGTATTGATTTAAGCCCGTGTACAAATCTTGCATCTTTAAGCATCGGTCAAAACGAGCTTAAAAGCCTTGATATAAGCTGCTGTAAAAAATTATACAAAGTTTTGGCATACGATAATCACCTTACAAGCCTTGATTTGAGCCAAAATGAAGAACTTACAGATGTTTCTGTTTTCTGGAACAGCTATCAGCTTCGACTTGATGAAAATAATTCCTTTGACCTTTCAAAACTTCCAGAGGGATTTGACCTTGAAAAAGTAATTGAGTGGAATGGCGGAACTGTTGAGGGCAATATCCTCACATTTGACGAGGGAGCAGAGGAAGTTAAATACAAATATGACTTTGGTATGGGATTTTCAGAGGAGATTACTCTTAAAAAAGCACCGCCCTTGCCGTCAGAACCTCTTGCAGAGGGTGCTACAAGAGTTACACTTTACGGCATAAACGGTGAGCTTGTTCCCGAGGAATTTGTTAAAGGTGCAAATTGGGGATTTGGCACGAATATTGGTATAAAAAATCCAAGTTCTCCCAACGGCTGGATGTATACATCACCTATATTCTATTTAGATTCCAACCCCTGCATAGTCGATACCACACAGCTGGCAGATTTGTATAAAAGAGCTGATAAATTCGAAGTAGGAAGCTTGAGGAATCATGAAAAGCCTGAAATAGTTCTCAATGAAAACGGCTCTTTGGAACTCATTTTCACTATTGAATATGACCACACAGTATTTACATTTTATGATGCGGATTCACGTGAAAAGATTGAAATTCCCGAAGAATCCATATTGACAATTCAAGACTTTAACTCTCCCGATGATGCAGTATTCAATATTGCATCAAATCCTGCTTACTTCCCCGGTACAAACCAATCACTTTCTTATTATCGTAGTTCTATGAAAATTGAAACATCGGCAGGCTATTATGATGTCTGTGATGTTAATTATAATGATGATACCCGTGGAAGAATCAGTGTTGATATTTATATGGAATGGCATGCAAAGGGTGATGTAAATGGTGACAGCAAGCTGACAGTTGCAGATGCTGTACTGGTTGAAAAGTGGCTTCTCGGTAAATCAGATGTTGAATTTGCGGACTGGAAAGGTGCAGACTTTGTATATGACAACAAGCTTGATGTATATGATATGATTAAATTAAGACAAAGACTTGTTGAAAAGGAATATGTAATGCCTGATATTGAGGTGAAATATGGTCCCGATATGACTGTAATAGCTGATGAACTGAAAATGTATCTCGGACCTGATGAAAGCTATGAAGTTGCAGCTGTAATACCAAAGGATACATGGCTTAATGAAAAGGGCTTTTGCGAAGACAATGATTTCTGGGTATTCGTTGAATATCATGGACAGCACGGCTGGATAAGAATTTATGAAGCTGATAATGAAACAATGACAGTTAGGTATATGGTGGAAGCGAAAAAACCTGTAATTTACCTCTATCCCGAAGAAGAAACAGATGTTCACGTAGAACTTGAACTTACAGAGTCAGACCTTGCAACAACATATCCCAAGTATAACAACGGCTGGGATGTTACAGCATATCCCGACGGTTCACTTGTGAATAAGGCTGACGGTTCAAATCATAAGTATCTTTTCTGGGATGCTAAAAACTGCCGTACAAGATATGATATGACAAAGGGATTTTGTGTTGCAGGAAGTGACACGGAGAAATTCCTGAAAGAGAAACTCACATATATGGGACTTACGGAGCAGGAGATGAACGAATTTATCGTTTACTGGCTGCCTGAAATGGAGTCAAATGAGTACAATCTCATTACATTCCAAGGGGAAGCATATACAGAGTCCTCAAAGCTTAAAATTACGCCAACTCCCGATAGCTTATGCCGTATATTTATGGTATACACCGCACTTGATAAGCCTGTGAACATTGAACCGCAGGAACTTGAAACCTTTGAAAGAAAAGGCTTTACAGTTGTAGAGTGGGGCGGAAGTGAAATTAATAAAAAAACTGAATAACATTAATGCGGTATTCCCTGTGAATAGTTTTACAGGGGATACCGCATTTTTGTGTGAAATATTACTCGCAAATAAGCTTATATGCGGAAATTTTTCTTATATTTCCCGATACAAGATAGGTTATTGCGTAAATGAATATTGCAAGACTGATAACCGAAATAATTCCCACAGAAACAGGTACAAAGAAATCTGCTTTCATTACACCAAATCCACGGAAAATCAATGATACAATTTTATTTGTGAAATAACAGCCAAGAATTGCACCTATTATATTTCCGATTACAGAAACAGACATAGTTTCTGTTGCAAGCTGCCCTCTGATTTGTCTGCTTGTGAAACCAATTGCCTTTTGTATGCCAAATTCGTGCTGTCGTCTTACGGTTACTGTTTTGATAATCAGATTAATAATCAGCGTAACAAATACGAGAATAAGAACGGCAAAAGCAAATACAATTCCTTTCATCATATTAAGAAGTGAGTTATCAACATACAATTCCCTATCTATATTATATGTACCAATTATATTATTGCCGAATTTATCTTTAAGCTTATTTATAAATTCATCGGTGCTGTCAGCGTAGTCTTTTCCTTTTGCACCTTCAAGGTCAACGCACAAATGAGTATAATTCAGCGGAATATGCAGGCGGTTTATTCTTGCTTCTTCTGTGATATAACAACCCCAGCCCATTGATGATGTAGTCTGTGTCAATCCAACAATAAGGAATTTTTCTGTGTACGCACCGCAGCTGACTTCTATTTCTTCCCCCAATTCAACTTCGAGATGCTTTTTAATATTACCTGATATAACTATCTCGTTGTCATATTTTGGGGTTCTGCCTTCATAAATTCCGTCATAACTGAAATCGCTGTAATCATCGGCTGATTCAAGAGTTACCTGATAATCGCCTATAGTTGCCGACATTTCTGAATTATATCTGTAAACCTTTTCAACCTTATCCATTGCAGCAATTTCAGGAATTATATCATCATCATTAATGAACACAGCAGCATTTTCGTGATTTGAGGATAAAAGCCTCATCATACGAGTATCATCAATTACCACATTATAGCCGAAAACAAGAACAAATGCTGTTGTAAAACCAATGGCAATCATCATAACCATAAGGAGTACACTTTGTTTTCCCCAATGGAAAATTGCCTTAAAGGGAAGAAGTATACCCAATGTGCCTTTTGACTTATCAAGAGGAAAATGATTTTTTCTGAAATTATGAACATTCAAGCCCTGTCTTAATGCTGTAACAGGCTGTAATTCATTAATTCTGCGTGTAGAGAAAAATGATACCGCAATTGCCGCAAATGTAAGCAAGCCTGCTGTTACCATAACGCAAAACCAGTCAATTCCGTATTCCCAGATGCAAAGTGCCTCTGTTCTGATAATCTGCTCCCATGTAGGCAAAAAAAGATATGTAAGGCTGATACCAATTGCAGAAGCCGCTGCTGTTACTAATGCAAATTGAAGAATAATCGAAAGTCGTATCTGAAAACTTGTATAGCCTATAGCCTTTTGCACACCGATATTTTTTATATCCTGTTCAATGCTGTTGGAAATTCTGAAATTTATTACAAGCAGGGTTAAAACTACCGCAATAAGAGAAAAGGCAATCATTATAGAAGAAAGTATATCGGGGAGATGCATTCTTGCAAATTTCGCATCACTTCGAAAAATATTAAATGTGGTTATCTGATATTTTCCAAGCTCTTTTGTAATACGGACGGAAATTTTCGCATCATCTTCGTTTTCGTCTATATTTATGAAATATGCCGTGTCATTATGGGAAATGGGATTTTCTGAAATCAGCTTATAATCCTCGTCATTTACAAAAATTGAGTATCGGTATACACCATTTCCGCCTGTCATCATTCGCTCAAAAAATCCTGCAACCATAAAAGTGTATTCAACATCGCCGATAGTACACTTGAATTCGGTATCAAGCTCTGAATCCCAGTAATATTTGCATACAATAGGAAGATATATTGCATTTTCGTAATTATGCTCTGATTTTTCAATCATATTGGGATTGTCGCAAATTCCGAAATCGCTGTAGGGCTGAAAAAGAATATCTCCTACATTTTCCTCATCGCCGATTTTATTCATAATAATGGTATAAACCATATCTGTATGGGAATAATCTTTAATTCCATTTGTATTGTCAAGAGCTTTTTCAATTGCTGCCGTATCTTTGCTTTCCACAACTGAAAGAATATCCGGAGTCTGACATTCCTTAATTTTTACGTCCCACAAATTCTGATAGCCTTTTGCGGTAATGAAGCCTATATAAAGCAATGCAGAGGCGAATATTATGATAAAAAAGAATGAAATAGTCTGCTTTGCATCTTTTCTGATGTTTGATTTAATCAGATTAACAATTTTATTCATATCCGCACTCCTTACCAGTTCATTTCTTTAAGGAAAGCACGGAGCTTTTCGTGACGCTCTTTATCTCCGCTTACATATTTTCCGAGGTTACATTCACCGCAAACCACACCGTCTTTGAGGTAGACAATTCTGTTTCCACGTCTTGCGGATTTCATATCGTGAGTAACCATTACAACCGATTGCCCGTCGTTATTTATCTCTGACAGCACATTTAAAACTGCATCGCTGTTGGAACTGTTAAGCGCACCTGTCGGCTCATCGGCAAATACCACATCGGGGGCATTTATAACTGCCCTGACAATTCCTGCACGCTGTGACTCACCGCCCGAAAGCTGTGAGGGAAATTTCTTTTGCAGTTTTTCATCAAGTCCAACTCTTTCAAAAAGCTTTTTCGCTTTTTCAATAAGTTCCTTTTTCTTCTGCCCTGTGAGAAGTCCTGCACTAAGGACATTATCCATAATGCTCATTGAATCCATAAGGTGAATTTGCTGGAATACAAAGCCGCAATGCTTTCTGCGGAATACCGCCAGTTTATCGCTGCAATAGTCGGAAATAACCTCGCCGCAGAACGTGATTTTTCCAAGTGTAGGCTTATCCATTCCCGAAAGTGCATACAAAAGGGTTGATTTACCCGCACCCGATGAACCCATAATTACAGTAAAATCTCCTTCGTATATTTCAAGGTCAAGATTTCTTATAATATGCTGCTGCAATCCGCCGTTAGAAAAGGTTTTGCACAGCTTTTCGGTTTTAATTAAGATTTTTTTGCTCATAACTGTTACTCCATATCAAATAAAATTTACAAGCATCAGCCTGTATTTTTATTATACTTTTTATTTTCTTAACGGTCTTTATCCGTTTCTTAACAGATTCTTAATTATGACAGCAAAATTCTTAATTCTGTGCAAAATCCCTTTTCTGTATTGTAGCAAGCAAGATTTCCGCCCATTTTTTCAATAAGCTGTGCGGATATGTATAATCCCAGTCCGCTGCCGCTTTTGCCTGTGGAATTTCCGCCACGTTTGAATTTCTGCATTATAAGCGGCAGTTCATCTTTTGGAACACCTCCGCCGAAATCAGCAATTCTTATTACAAGGTGATTTTCTTCAATTTCAGCTGATACTTCAATTTCCGTATCCGCATATTTGTATGAGTTAAAGATGATATTATCAAAAACCTGTCCCAATCGCAGTTTATCCGCAGAAACAATACAGTCGGGAATATTATTTTTCGTTATCTGATTTTTGAAGTCGCTTGCTTTCAGAAGTTCCGCAATTTCATTGCTGCCGATTTCCGAAATTTCAACGTGAAGCTGATTAAGTTCGTCCATTGTGGAGTTGAAAATATCGTTTACCAGCTTGTCAATCTGATTTGCTTTTTCAATAATTCGGGACAGCTTTTCACGGTGATTTTCGTCCTTTACCGTAACCTGCATTACCTCTGAAATGGCAGTAATTGAGGCAACAGGAGTTTTTATATCGTGGGAAAGCTGTGCCGTAAGCTCTTGTTTGCTTATATTTGCAAGCCGTTCACGCTCCTTAGATGCCGCAAGTTCTGTTCTCATCATATCAAAGCTTTCGGTGAAATCTCCGAAAATATTGTTCTTTTCAATATCAAGTGGAATGTCAAGTTCACCCCTTGCCACATTAGCTGCAAAGCGTTTCAGCTTATTGAAAGGCTTAACTATACGATATTCAAGATAGAAATAATAAACCGCAATAAGACCGATTACAATCAAATTTGTGGCAACTAAAACAATAACCACGCTTTTTTGCTTATCAGATAAAATAATCCGCATATTATTGGGAATAATCAGCCAGCCGATTATCTCCTTATCCTTTTCAATTGCCCTTATGGTGCATCTTTCCTCCGAAGCTTTTACTACTGTGGTAGGAATTGCCGTATCAGTTGTCATAAGCAGATTTTCATCACGGTCAATAACTGCATATTCAAATTTAAATGGACTTTCTACTGTTTTATCGGTAGTGAGTTTATCCCAGTTTTCAACGGCAAGATGAATAGCCTCATTCATCTCAACTGTGTCTATTCTGGAGGTTTCCTTACATTCTCCAAGAATCAGAAATACTGATAATATAGTGACTATTACATAAATAATCACAATTGAAATTAATCCTTTTTTCTTCATACCGTATCCTTTTTAAATATGTAGCCCACACCCCATACAGTCTGAATAAACTGAGGTTGATTGGGATTTTTTTCAAGCTTTTCACGAAGATGACGTATATGCACGTTTAGCGTTCCGTCACCTGTGAATTTATCTTCCCATACGTTTTGGAACAGCTCATCTTTATCAATTACACGGTCTGGATTTTTTACAAGATAGGTCAAAAGCTTGTATTCCATATATTTCAGTTTAAGCAGTTCACCATTTTTCCTGACAGTTTTTGCATCAAGGTCAATTTCTATGTCGCCGAATACTATTAATTCCGATTTGGCAGTATTATTGTTCTCGTACCGTTTCAGCACAGCTTTCGCTTTTGCACATAAAACTCCGAGGGAAAATGGCTTGCAGATATAGTCATCCCCACCGATATTGAGAGCAATTATCATATCATCTTCACTTGACCTTGCGCTTATAAAAAATATAGGTACATCAAGATTCTGACGGATTTTCTTGCAAAGCTCGAAGCCTGAATTATTGCCTAAATTAATATCAAGAAGTATGAGTTCAGCCTGATTTTCTTTGAAAAAATCCATACACGCCTCACCGTCATAAACGCTGTATGTGGGAATATCAAACATATTGAAATATTCCGCAATTGAATCCGCCAAATCTTTTTCATCATCTACAACAAGACATTTATATTTCATTTTTTACATCCTTTCTCAAAGTATCCATTACATAATTATACCACTCATTAATTTAAAATGCAATACATTTTGATAACCTAAATTACATTTATAATCAAAGAAAATACATCAGCTTTGAAAATCAGCAAAAAAAAACTTCAAAAAATTTTTGAAAACCCCTTGACAAATTATTAATAATGTGATATTATTAAAATGGAAATAAGGTAAAAGGGGGATTCCTATGGATAACAAAAACACATACGAAACAGGGTTACTGTATCATCACTATGCTAATACAGCATATCCGCTGACACCGCACTCATTTATGCAGTATAAGCTTACGGACAAAGGCGAGATTATGGATTTTGTCACGGAGCAATGGAAAAATGTGGATGAACTAAGTTTGTACATTCATATTCCGTTCTGCAAGAGCCGCTGTAAATTCTGCGAATATGTGGTATTAGAGGGTACTGATGAAACAATTGAGGATGAATATGTAGATTTGCTTTTAAAAGAAATGGAGATGTATTCTCAAATCCTCAAAGGCAAAAAAATTGTTGGTTATGACCTTGGCGGCGGTACACCTACAAAGCTTTCGGTAGAAAATCTGAAAAGGATTACTGATGCAGTTAACACGTTGTTTAACATTGATACAGATGTGATTTACAGCATTGAAACCACACCGCTTATTGCTGCAAACGAACCCGAAAAGATAAAGGCAGTTTATGATATGGGGTATAAGCGAATTAGTATGGGTGTGCAGACGGTATCGGAAAAACTGCTGTCGGAGCTTGGCAGGGACGGTTCAAAGAGTATTTATGAAAGGGCAGTTGAGAATATCCGAAATGCAGGTTTTCAGCGTTTTAACATTGACCTTATGTACGGTTTTCTCTATCAGACTGATGTGGATTTTGATAACACCCTCAATTATGCTATTAAGCTTAATCCCGAATATATCACGCTTTACAGAAACCGTTACAAGGGAACAAAGCTTGAAAGTGAAGCAGGCGGCGTTTCCATTTATAAAGCAATGCATCAGTACCGCATAGCATACAGAATTCTTACTGATAACGGCTATATGGCAAATGTTGGAAAGAACACATTCAGCCGCATTGAGGGGGATTACGGTACAAGTGATTACCTCACAAAGCGAGTAATTAACGGCACATCTTATGTGGGTATGGGACTTGGAGCCCAATCCTTTGGCGACAGTTATCTTGCCTATAATCTTGGTGCAGCTGAGAAGAAAATGGAGCGATACCGCAAGGCTGTTAATGCAGGGGAGTTGCCATTTCAGGATATTTACAGACTGCCGCAGGATGAAGCAATTGCAAAAATGGTATCCGTAGCATTTTACTTCGCTTTTGTGGATATGGACGCTTTTGAAAAGAGATTTCACATTAATTTCAAGGAAAGATTTGCAAGTGAAATTGAATTTGTTCTTGAAAACGGCTTAATGGAAATCAAGGGCAGCCGAATTTATCTTACTGAAAGAGGTTCGGATTATATCAACGGTGTAATTCCGTTGTTCTATTCAGAACGGTCAAAAGAGGAACTTAAAACGGCATTCAGTAAAAAATCCTTGGCAGCGGAAGATGATGAAAAACTCTTTTTATCAGCGTACAATGCAAATGATTACGACAGACCGTCAATTGCTGCTGATATTGTAGTTTTTTCTGTGACGAACCAAAAGGATATCGAGCCTAAGCGTTCTCCCGATCCGAAACTGAAAGTTCTGCTCATTAAACGTGGCGAACATCCCTTTATGAATCATTGGGCATTACCCGGAGGATTTCTCAAAAATGATGAAACCATGGAAGAATGTGCATTCAGAGAGGTTGCAGAGGAAACAAATGTATCTCCGAAAGCGCTGCTTCCAATCGGAGTATTCAGCGACCCTGACAGAGATGTGAGAACGAGAGTTGTTTCAAATGCATTTTTATCCGTGGTTGATGCGGAGGAATATCACGCTGTAGGCGGCGATGATGCTGTGGCTGCGGAATGGTTTGAGGTATCTTTCCATGTGGGGGAGGATAATAAGATTACGATAAACCTTTCAAAGGACGATACACAAATTGAGTGTATTCTTGAAATGCAGATTAATCAATTTGGAAATGTAACATACACTATTTTAGAAAACGGCGGACTTGCATTTGACCATGCAAAAATACTTGCAACTGCATTTCGTATAATGCGTAATCAGAAAGATGAATATGAACTGGTATTCCGTTTTCTTCCTAAGAAATTCACTTTATCTTCAATGCAGAGGGTTTACGAAATTATCAACAATATTTTTGACCAGCCTGCAAATTTCAGAAGAAAAGCTGCAAATTATGTAGTTGAAACGGATGAATATGAGGACTGTATCGGACACAGACCTGCAAAATTATATGAACGAAAGCTATAATCAAGTCGAACAGGAGGAAATTTTATGAAACATTTATTAGTAGTTGTAGACATTCAGAAAGATTTTGTTGACGGAGCCCTTGGAACTGCCGAAGCAGTTGCAATTGTGGAGAATGCGGCAAAGAAAATCCGTGAATTTGACGGCGAAATTTTCGTAACTTACGATACACATTTTGAAAATTATATGGAAACAGCTGAGGGTGCAAAGCTTCCCGTTCCCCATTGTATCAAGGGAACTGAGGGCTGGGAACTCAATGCAGATATTGCAGATGCTTTAGCGAATAAGAAATATACTGTCGTTGAGAAAATCACTTTCGGTTCAACGGAACTTCCTGAGCTTGTGAAAAAAGCTGTGGGCGATGAGGATTTTGATGTAACGCTTATTGGTCTTTGTACCGATATTTGCGTAGTATCCAACGCTCTCATTCTTAAAGCAAATTTCCCTGAAAAAGAGGTTTATGTAGATGCTGCTTGCTGTGCAGGTGTTACAGTTGATACACATAATGCCGCACTTGCAACAATGAAAATGTGCCAGATTAACGTGATAGGTGAATAAAAATGATTGAGCTTAACGGAAAGAAAATCGAAATCGGCAATTTCCCTGACGGAACGCTTCTGATAAAGGAAAACGTGGAGAAAAGCTACGATACAGACCGTAGTGCGGCGATAAAATGGCATTTTGAAAATAACGAGGAACTGGTGGCACTTATCTATATTGTCAAGCATCTCAAATTCCACGGCATTAACAGAGTACACCTTGATATGCCGTATATTCCCAACGCAAGACAGGACAGAGTAAAATCCGATGAAGATGTGTTCACTTTGAAATATTTTGCGGAAACAATCAATTGGCTTGGATTTGCCTCTGTAACGGTATTGGACCCACATTCAACTGTCAGCGAAGCACTTTTTGACAATATAATTATCAAAACTCCAAAGGAAAATATTGCAAAGGTAATTGATGAAATCGGCGAAGAAAATCTGATGATGTTCTATCCTGATGAGGGTGCAATGAAACGATACAACGCATTAGCAGATAAGCCCTTTGCCTTTGGTATCAAGAAAAGGGATTGGGCAACGGGTAAAATTAAGGGGCTTGATGTTTCAGGTGCAACTGAAATGATTGAGGGAAGCCGTGTGCTGATTGTAGACGATATATGCTCTAAAGGCGGTACATTCTACCACAGTGCCAAAAGACTCAAAGAGCTTGGTGCTGCCGAAGTTTATCTCTATGTATCCCATTGCGAAAATTCTATTTTGCAGGGTGAAGTTCTCACAAGCGGACTTATTGAAAGGGTATTCACAACAGACAGTATCTTTACCGAAAAACATGAAAAGATTACTGTTATAAAATAAGGGGAGAATTTGAAATGAATAAGAAAATTAATCCGATGCTTTTAATTGATTTTTACAAGGCAGTTCATGCTGAAATGCTGCCAAAGGATATTACAAAATCCGTGTCCTATTTCACTCCCAGAATGAGCAGAGTGAAGATGTGGGATAAGGTTGTAATGTTCGGTTTACAGGGATTTATCAAGACATATCTCATTGAATATTTCAACAGCGAATTTTTTGACAGACCCTTTGACGAGGTAATGGGGGAGTACAGAAGAATTATGGACGCATCTCTTGGAAAGGATGCCTACAAAATCGAAAAGGTGGAAAAGCTGCATCAGCTTGGCTATCTGCCAATTGAAATTATTTCTTTGCCCGAGGGTACAAGAGTTCCCATGCACGTGCCGATGTTCGGAATTACAAATACACATCCTGATTTTGCATGGCTGCCACAATCTCTTGAAAGCCTTATTTCCGCTGAAAGCTGGCATCCGATGTTAGCGGCAACAGTTGGTGCAACTTACCGTGATATAGTTAACAGATATTATGCCAAAACCTGTGATGATAACGTATCCCGTGCAAGGGCATTGGGTGCATTTGATTTCAGAGGTGAGGAGTGTACGGAATCCGCAATTAAAGCAGGTGCAGGCTGGTGTCTGTCATTCCTCAATACCGCTACAGTTCCCACAATTCCCTATCTTGAAGCATATTACAACTGCGATTGCACAAAGGAGCAGGTAGCTTTTGGAAGTCCCAGCACAGAACATTCTGTAATGTGTTCGAATTTCGCCATTGACGGCGATGAAATCACACTTCTCCGCAGACTTCTTACAGAGATTTATCCCAATACAAGCTTTTCTGCGGTGCTTGACTCCTACGATTACTGGAATATCATTGAAAATGTTTTGCCGCAGCTTAAAGAGGAAATCCTTGCCCATAACGGCTGTATGCTGATGCGTGGCGACAGCGGTGATTGCGTTGAAGTTGTTACACGGACAGTATTTAAGCTTTGGGAAATTTTCGGCGGAACTGTAAACAGCAAGGGTTACAAGGTGCTTGACCCTCATGTGAAGGCTATTTACGGCGATTCTATTACAATTCAAAGATGTGAGGCTATCTATAAAATCCTTGAAGAAAATGGATTTGCCTGTTCAAATGTTGCATTGGGCGTAGGTTCATTCTCAATGCAATGCGTGGAGGAGGACGGCATATTGAAGCCGTTTACAAGAGATACATTTTCTTCCTGCATTAAGGCGACATATTGCGAAATTGCAGATGTTCCCTATCCGATTTTCAAAAATCCCAAGGACGGCGGATTTAAGAAATCTCAGAAAGGCTGCTGTATCGTAACTTTTGAGGACGGCGAATATCGCTTTACCGATGGTCATACATGGGCAGAAGCTTGTGCAGATGAAAATAATCAGCTTGTAACTGTATTCAAAGACGGAAATATGGTAAAAGAGCAGACTCTTGCAGAAATCAGAGGAGTTCTGCATAACGGTAATTTCTGATTGAAATGGTGGTGTTTTGAATGTTTGATGCTAAAAAAGTAAAGGACGAATGTGTTCTTTGGATAAGAAAATTTTTCGAGGAAAATGGTGCAGGCTGTAACGCTGTACTGGGAATTTCAGGCGGAAAGGATAGTTCTGTTGCAGCAGCTCTCTGTGTTGAAGCATTGGGGGCAGACCGTGTAATCGGCGTGCTTATGCCGCAGGGTGAGCAGCATGATATTGATATGGCTTATATGCTTGTAAATCATCTGAATATCAAGCATTATGTTGTAAATATCAAGGATGCAGTTGACGGTATTCTCAAAAATATTCCCGATAATCTTGCTATTACAGAGCAGGCAAGAACAAATCTTCCTCCACGAATCAGAATGTCAACTTTGTATGCTGTTTCTCAAAGCTGCAACGGCAGAGTATGCAATACCTGCAATTTATCTGAGGACTGGGTTGGATATTCAACACGTTACGGCGACTCTGTAGGCGATTTCAGCCCATTGTCACAGCTGACTGTTGCAGAGGTCAAGGAAATCGGCAGATTATTAAATCTTCCTGATGTTTTGGTTGATAAAGTTCCGATTGACGGCTTATGCGGAAAGACTGACGAGGACAATCTCGGATTCACATATGCCGAGCTGGATAAATATATTCGCACAGGTGAAATTGAGGATATGGATAAAAAACAGCGTATTGATACAATGCATAAAAAGAATCTGTTTAAATTACAGCTTATGCCGTCTTTTGTACCGACAAAATAAAACACTACGTTTCTTATTGGTATAAGTATAAAAACAAAGGCAATACCGCACAAAACTGCGGTATTGCCTTGTTTTTATTTGTAGCCGTAAATAATATATACTTTTTCATTTTCATCGTATTCAAGGGGAATTGAATATTTATTCATAAGTGTGAGAAATTCAGCTGTATAGTCGTGGTGGTTTTTTTCGGCATCCATTAAATTTCCCTTATGGATATATTCATCAAAAGCAGGCTGAACTTTTACCCATTCAATTAAGTTAAACTGATAAAAGTTGAAGCTTTCGGCATCATAGGATGTACCTAAGAGCAAATCCTGTGGTTCCTGGTCAATTCGCTTATAATCATAAGGAAGTGCAGCAGGCATTTCCTTTGTCATAGCGTGGAGAAATTCATTCCATTTGGTGGAATTCATATATGACACAAGATTTCTTTCCGCAATAATCTTCTGTAATTTTTCGTTGCAGGATTTTTTATTGTTGTATTTCCCGTCGGAAATTTCATTAATTAATTTCCGGATTGGTTTTATATAGCTGTCATTTTTTATTTCATAGGCTGAAACAATGTGATATTGTCCGATTAAGCTGTTATTTCTTGAAATATAGTAAATAAACTGTAATTGATACAAATTGAGTTCAGCAATAAAATGAATTGAATTCTGAAATTTCACATCAATTATTCTGCCATTTGCAGCCGTTTCCTCGTTTATTTCCTGAATAATACCATTTATGAAATTAATATTTTCAATAATTTCTGATTTTATTTTATTGTACCATTCATCATATACAAATTTATTCATCGTATTTTCACCTGTCTTTATTTATTGTAAATCATATCAATTCCCTTTTGGAGAATATCGCCGCTTATTGCACCTGTGGCATAGGTAACGAAATTTCCGTCAGCATCAATAAAGAAAGTTGTGGGGAGAGAGTATACACCATATTTCATTGACGCATCGGAGTCGTTGTCGTAATATACAGGAAAACTATAACCTGTGGATTTTATAAATTCCGAGGCAATTTCAACTGTTTCCCGTGAGCCGTCGGTGGAATTGACCATAATGAAATTTATATCCTCGCCAAGTTCCAGATATTTTTCATTGAAATCAGGCATTTACATTTTACACGGACCGCACCAGCTTGCCCAGAAATTCAGCACAACGGGTTTACCCTTAAAATCCGAGAGATGAACAGGATTTCCGTCAATATCATATACAGTAAAATCGGGGGCGACAATTTTTTCAGCCGATTGTTCCGAGGAATTGCCGGATGAAGAATCTGAGCTTGTCTGAGAAGTTTGGGCTGCAAGCTGCTGTGACTCCACTTTATCGCCAAGTTTATTGTAAAGCACAGATGCACCGCCAATGAGTAAAATAAGTAAAACCGAAAGAATAACAAGAGTTTTTTTGCTTTTCATAATATCTCCTTATCCGAGAATTGCCAGTAATCTGCCAATTGTTCCTGTTGCCATAAGTACTCCCACAATGATTAGAAATACACCGCAAATCTTGTTTATGATGTTGTAATTCCGCTTGATAAAGCTGAACACGGATTTCAGATAATCAATGAGAACAGCACTTATAATGAAAGGGATTCCAAGTCCGAGAGAGTAGACGAGGAGCATTAACATTCCCTTTAAAACTTGTCCCTCCTGTGATGCCATCATAAGTGCTGAGCCTAAAAATGCACCTACACAGGGCGTCCAGCCAATTGAAAAAATGATACCGAACAGCACAGCGGAAAAGAAATTCATATTTGATTTATCGAGATTACTGTTCATTCCCTTGAAAAATTTAATTTGAAAAACGCCTAAATAATTAAGTCCGAAAAGGATAACAATAAGTCCCGAAATAATATCGACTATAGTCTGATGTTCTTTGAAAAAGCTGCCCACAGTACCTGCAAGAGCACCCATTACCATAAAAATAGCAGTAAAACCTGTTACAAATCCCACGGCACATAAAAGAGTTTTTTTGGTACTTCGTTCTCCGCCTCCTGCAAAGTAGGTGATATATATAGGTAACATAGGGAGCAGACAAGGTGAAATAAAAGTAATTATTCCCTCTAAAAAAGCTACAATATATTGCATTAAATCCTCCTAAAATAGACTTTTATGAAAAAACGCTATAAATCGGGAAAATCCGAAATATAGCGTTTGCGGTTGGTGGAGGCGAGGAGAATTGAACTCCTGTCCGAAAACCCATTCATGCAACTTTCTACGAGCGTAGTTTATCTACTGAAATTCCCCAAGCAAGCCGCCGATAAACAGGCTGAAAGCTCAGGTAGTCCGAATACAATCAAGCGGAACGGACACTCCGCAGGATCGTTCACCGTTAGTCGATGCCCATGTGAAAGCCACGGTACTCAATCACAGGACAGAAGCAGACTTAAGCTGCTACCAGTGCACTATTTCTAGTAACTGTAATGTTATTTCTTGCGTTTATATTTAAACGTGGTGCAGTTTAAGGAGATTACACCGAAGCTCCGCTCGCTTATCACACTTCAAGATCCCCGTCGAAACCTTTACGCCCCCATACATGGTATAAGGTGAGCATATGGGTTACTTTAATGTGTTTAGATATTATTCTTCAACTCAACCATAAATATTATAGCACAAATCAGAGGTGTTGTAAATAGTTTTCACAGAAATTTTATAAATTATTTTATGGGGCAGGGGATTTATGCGGAAAAAAGAGTGAATTTGTCGGAAACAAAAGATTTACACTAATATAAAACGCCGAACTTGAGATACAAATTCGGCGTTATTATTATTTTAGCAATAATCAGGAATTTCTCTTTGCCTCGATATCAGCAAGAGCATCCTTGCGGGAGAGATTAATTCTGCCCTGACGGTCAATTTCAGTAACCTTAACAACGATTTCATCGCCGATAGAAACAATATCTTCAACCTTGTCAACTCTTGATTTATCAAGCTTGGAGATATGAACAAGACCGTCCATACCGGGAACGATTTCAACAAATGCACCGAAGTCCATAATGCGAACAACCTTACCTCTGTAGATTGCACCAACCTCAGGACCATTTGCAATTGTATCAACAATCTGGAGAGCCTTTTTAGCTTCGTTGCCGTTGATACCGCTGATAAATACATTACCCTCGTCGTTGATATCAATCTTTACGTTGCAGTCAGCAGAAATCTTCTGGATAACCTTACCGCCCTGACCGATAACTTCACGAATCTTCTCAACGGGAACCTTAGTCTGGAGCATCTTAGGAGCGTACTCATTAACCTCTGAACGAGGTGCAGGAATAGCCTTAAGCATAATCTCGTCAAGGATGTAAAGACGAGCTTTTCTTGTCTTTTCAAATGCTTCCTTGATGATAGCAGGTGTAAGGCCGTCAACCTTGATATCAACCTGAATAGCTGTGATACCATTGTGAGTACCGCCAACCTTGAAGTCCATATCGCCGAAGAAGTCCTCAAGACCCTGAATATCAACCATAGTCATAAAGTCATCACTATCGGGGAGAGTGATAAGACCACAGGAGATACCTGCAACAGGAGCCTTAATCGGAACGCCCGCATCCATAAGAGCAAGAGTTGAACCACAGATTGAACCCTGTGAAGTAGAACCGTTAGAGGAGAGAACCTCTGAAACGAGTCTTAGAGCATATGGGAATTCCTCAACAGAGGGGATAACAGGAGCAAGAGCTCTTTCAGCAAGAGCACCGTGACCGATTTCACGACGTCCGGGACCTCTGCTTGGCTTAGTTTCACCAACTGAATAGCTTGGGAAATTATACTGGTGCATATATCTCTTTGTGTCTTCCTCATCAAGACCGTCAATTCTCTGAGCCTCGCTTACAGGACCGAGAGTTGCAATTGTAAGAACCTGGGTCTGACCTCTTGTGAAAAGACCTGAACCGTGAACTCTTGGGAGTACGCCTGCCTCAGCAGCAAGAGGACGGATTTCATCAATACCTCTGCCGTCAACACGCTTGCCCTCGTAGAGCCATGCACGAACAATCTTCTTCTGGAGCTTGTAGATGCACTCGTCAATCATAGCAATCTTTTCAGGATACATTTCATCGAACTTAGCGTGAATATCATCAATAATCGGAGCAAGTCTTGCATCACGAACTGTCTTGTCATTTGTATCAAGAGCAACCTTTACACGGTCAGCAGCAAATGCCTCGATAGCATCAAACATATCGTGGTCAACGTCCATAGACTCGAAAGCGAACTTGGGCTTACCGATTTCCTTGCGGATATCGTCAATGAAAGCAACCATTTTCTTGATTTCCTCGTGACCTGTGAGGATACATTCAAGCATCTTATCCTCAGGAACTTCGTTAGCACCTGCCTCAATCATAACGATTTTTTCAGCAGAACCTGCAACTGTAAGAACGAGGTCAGTTTTAGCTCTCTGCTCAAGTGTTGGGTTGAGAACGATTTCACCGTCAACAAGACCAACATTGATGCTTGCAACAGGGCCGTTCCAAGGAATATCGGAAATTGAAATAGCGATAGATGTAGCAATCATACCAGCGATTTCAGGTGAATTGTCAGGCTCAACAGCAAGAACAGTCATAACAACGGAAACGTCATTACGCATATCCTTAGGGAAAAGGGGACGGATAGGTCTGTCGACGCAGCGTGAAGTAAGAATTGCCTTTTCGCTGGGCTTACCCTCTCTCTTTGTGAAAGAACCTGGGATTTTGCCAACTGAATAGAGTCTTTCCTCGTAATCAACGGAAAGAGGGAAGAAGTCAACGCCTTCTCTGGGCTTTGCACTTGCAGTTACGTTAGCCATTACAACAGTTTCGCCGTAACGAACCCAGCAAGAGCCGTTGGAAAGACCGCAGGTCTTGCCTGTTTCAACAACGATAGGTCTGCCTGCATAAGTGGTTTCAAAAGTTCTGTAGTTTTCAAACATTATTTTTGCCTCCTAAAAAATTTTGATTTTTTCGGCTTTAGCAATAAACTCTGCACCCAATTCAAGGTGTACAGTTTAATGCTAAAAGCCGTATATTTACCTGTTTAATAAACAGGGATTAATTAAGGTAAAAACTTTCAATCCATTTAATCATGGATTCCTCATATTGTGTTCTTTCAAGAGCAGGACATCCTGTTGAAACGCTGTAAACAGCACTATCATTTTTAAAGATAGCATCAATTCTGAAAATTTCACCGGATGAATTTGAACCTTTAGCTCTGTAATAATATCCTCCGTTTACTTCAACGGGATTAACAGGTTCGCCGTTTATAGTAAGGTTATTGAGGTATGTTTTCAAGTCAAGGCTTGAAATGTCAGCAGAACTCATACCTTTTTTAGCAACGCTGAAAAACACCTCATCTTTTGAATAGCAAGCAATCTGTTCTGTTCCAAGGGAAGTAGAATAAAGCTGTGTTGATGATTCAAGAGCTTCGGGAAGTTTTACACTGAATTCGCTGTGAGAAACATTAACCCACTTTGAACTGTCATTCAAGTCAATTTTGTTAGCAGAAGCCACCATAAATATTATTACAGCACAAATTGCAACTGCGATTACTGAAACTGATATAAGAATTATTTTTTTCATAAATAATTAGTCCTTTAATTTAAGTAATGATTTTAGACTTAAAGGCAGAAGGGAAGCCCCTCTGCCTTCGCAAACGGAATTACTTACGGAGACCGAGCTTCTCAACGATAGCACGGTATCTGTTGATATCCTTCTTCTTGAGGTATGCAAGAAGGTTACGTCTGTGACCTACCATCTTGAGAAGACCTCTTCTGGAGTGATGATCGTTCTTGTGGATCTTAAGGTGAGCGTTAAGGTCATTGATTCTCTTTGTGAGAATAGCAACCTGAACTTCAGGAGATCCTGTGTCGTTTGCGCTGGTTCTGTTAGCCTCGATAACGGCTGTTTTTTCTTCTTTCAGTAACATTGAAAGCACCTCATATAAATATATTCCGTTAACGTAGAGTAAGGTGATAATTGAGGACAAGCCTGACTCCAAGTACACGGTGTTTATATTATAACACATAAAAAACGATTTGTAAAGGGATTTTTGAAATTTTTTCAAAAAAATTTCGTGGAAGAAGCTGCAAAAAGTAAAAGAAAAAATCAATTAAAACATATTGACGTTTAGTGAGAAATATTATATAATTATATATAGGGATAATCAGTGTAAAGGAATGATTTGAATATGAAAACTGAAGTATCGGTTTCTGTTTTAAGTGCAAATCCTCTTGAATTCGGAAATGAAATCAAGAAGATTGAAAAATCAGGTGCGGAAATGATACATTATGATGTTATGGACGGAATTTTTGTCAATAATATTACTTTCGGAATTCCGCTTCTGAAAAGCATGAAGGGCAAAACAAAATGTATCCTTGACGTTCATCTGATGATACAGGAGCCATTAAAATATGTAGATGATTTTGCAGATGCAGGTGCTGATATAATCACATTCCACATTGAAAGCGGAAGTGACGTGGCTGAAACTATAGCCGCAATCCGCAGAAAAGGCGTAAAAGCCGCTGTATCTATAAAGCCGAATACTCCTGCTGAGGCGGTATATCCATATATAAACGATGTGGATATGGTACTTGTAATGACAGTTGAACCCGGCTTCGGTGGCCAAAAATTCATGGATATGAGTAAAAAAATCTCGGCTATAAGACAATATGCCGATGTAAACAGAACCACAGCCGCACCTCTGGACATACAGGTTGACGGCGGAATTGACAATGTCACAGCTGCTCTTGTAAAAAATGCGGGAGCAAATATTCTTGTATCGGGCAGTTACCTGTTCAGAGCAGAGAATATGGCTGATGCAGTACGAACATTAAAGGAAGATAATTCAACAAATGCAGAATAAAACCAAATCACAGCGATTTATATGGATTGACATAATGCTGACGCTTCTGACTCTTGCAGTAATGAATTTTTTCTACTGCGGAATCAGAACTGTTGTCCTTGGGGGAATATGCGTTGCAGTATCAATGGCGGCTGAAATAATATCGCTCCGCCTGATGCACAGAAGATTTACAGCAGATGACCTGACCTGTATATCCGACGCATTAATACTTTTTCTTATGCTGCCTGCCGTAATTGATTTCAGAATGGCAGGAATAGCCTGTATTTTTGCAGCTGTTGCAGCAAAAAATATTTTCGGCGGAAGAAGAAATATGATATTTTCACCTGCCGCCGCAGGATATGTATTTCTCTTTACCTCGTGGAAGGGCAATCTGCTGATGTACAGTCAGCCTCACGTCCACACGGGAATTTTTGAAAAAGCGGAACATCTTGTAAATTCCGCAAGCAGTATATTCAATACAACAGGACGAATTGAATATACCGATTTTGAGATTTTAATGGGAAATGTCCCCGGACCTGTAGGAACAGGAAGTATACTTCTCCTTGCGGTTTCGGCTGTGATATTACTTTTAAGACGAGATATTTCAGCAGGTGCATTTATAGGAACATTTATGGGGACAGCCATACCTGCTATGCTTGTTCCTGTCTGCAATAATTCTCTTGAATCCCTTAAATATACTCTTTCTGCGAATATGGTGCTGTTTACTGCTATATACATTATATCAGATAAACGAATTGCACCAAGGCGAAATTATTACGCATTTTTCTACGGCTTTTTCATAGCTGCATTTTCCTATGTCCTTGTTCTCACAACGGCAAAGGAGAACGCAATTGTCATAGTATCCCTTTTATTCACACCCGTAGGACTGGGCTTAAGAAATCTTGAAAAGAAGATTGACGGATTTGTAAAGGAAGAAAAGGATGCTGTGGAGCTGTGGGAGGCTATAAAAAGCGGCGAATATGTAATTCCCGAAGACGAGGAGGCTGTATATGAGGAATAAGCGTATCCCTCCCGTTGAAGGTTTTTTCAGAAAAAATTCCGTACTTTCGGGACTTATGGTGATTTCACCAATAATAGTCTGTGGAAATACTGTAATAAATGCCCTTGCATTGATTTATGCTTTTTCTGCTATTACATTTTTATCTGTAATGGCAGGTTCATTTGTGCCTAAAAAGCTGCCATATGGAATAAAAATCATAATCTATGCAATTCTCGGAGCATTGGCATACATTCCTGTCAAAGAAGCGGCAGAAATGTTTTTTCCCGGAGTCATTGACAGAATAGGCGTATACTTTATGCTTTTGGCAGTAAATTCACTTATTACCGTTCAATCTGAGGTTAAGTTCTACAAAATGCCCAAGGGTAAAATGATGTTATCACTTTTATGTCATATACTTGGATTTGATGCAGTTCTGCTTATAATATCCGCAATCCGTGAAGTGCTGGCATACGGTACATTCTGCGGAAGAATTGTTGACAGCGATATACTGATAAGCGGAATAGGTATGCCCTTTGGAGGATTTATAATCCTTGGCATAGCCTGCGGAATTTACAGATATATAGCACCGTCAGGCAAAAATACCGATGATTTCGGAGGTGACAGCGATGTTTTTGATTACTGAATTAGTCGCACTCCTTGCCTCTAATCTTATATTGACGCAGGCACTTGGCACAAGTACCCTGTTTATAGCCGCAGGAAGCAAAAAAAATCTACTCTGGACAGCTATAACCATATCTGTTTTCACAACCTTAGGTGCATTCGGAGCTTGTCTTGTTGACTCGCTTCTGCCTGAGGGAATGTATGATTTCAGATTATTGTTTTATGTTCTGATTATCGGCATATTGTACATTCTTCTGCTTACAGTTCTGTATTTTGCCGACAGAAGGGATTTTTCAACTACACGAAAATATGTTCACGTATCTGCATTCAACTGTGCTGTTATGGGAACTCTTTTCACATTATCCGACAGAGCAGATACAAATATGCTCGACTATATCTATGCAGGAGCAGAAGCAGGAACAGGCTTTATTTTTGCTGCATTTGTATTCACAGCGGCATTCAGTCGTGTCAATTCAAAGGATGTCCCTGCATCATTCCGTGGATTTCCTGCATCACTTGTTTACCTTGGCATTATTTCAATGGCGATTTATGCTTTGAATTAGGGTATTGTATGCCCTGCAATTTCGCATATAGTGCGGTATGGTTTATTATTTCAGGAGATATAAATTAATGAAATTTAAGAATAAAGGAAGAAAAATATACAAAACGAAAGAAAAGAATTACTACGGAAAAAGCCCCTTTGGAAAATTTATGTCGGGAGCTTTGACGGTACTTCTCATAGGTGGAATAGGCTTTTTAGGCTATAGTGCCGCAGAACCTATAATAAATTACACAAAGCACAAGGGCGATGAACCCTCAGTTCCTGAGCAGACTTCTGCCCCCACAGAAGCAGGGACGGAGGCAGTTACAACAGCAATGACCGAAGCAGTAACTGAGCCGCCTACAGAGCCTGTAACAGAGAGCAGTTATACAGCTGCATCTCTCAAAGGCAGCGACCTTGCAAATATTGACACATTGAGGGCGGCACTTGCTGCATTGCCGAAAAATGAAGATATCACATATATTCAGCTCCCCTTGAAAACAGCAGGCGGAGATGTTAATTACGCTTCATATATCGCAGAGGCACAGAATTCACTTACGTCAGTACTTACTTTGCAGGAAATAATTACAGAGGTGGAAAACAGCGGTTACAAGCCAACTGCTGTAGTAAGTATATTCCGTGACAATTCAATGCCTGCATATTATCACGACGGAGGATATGTGTTTGCGTCAGATGGCACATTATGGTATGACGGTCAGGGAAAGCCATGGGCATCTCCATATGCTCAGCGTGCGATTGATTACAATTCCGCAATTGTAACGGAACTTGTAAACGCAGGTTTTGAGAGAATTATATGCTCTGATTTTGTATTCCCTGATTTTACGGAATACGATTTGCAGATTCTTGACCCTATTCTGGGTAAGAACGACAGATGTATGTCGATGACTTCAACAGCAAATCTGCTTTATAGTATAGCTGTGTCAAACGGCTCTGAAATGCAGGTTGAAGTCACCGCAGAGGATATAATTTGCGGCAGAAAAGATATATTGCAGCCAATGCTGCTTTCATCTAACAATATTGTACTTAATATTGAAATCAACAAGCTGGTAAGCGGAATTCAGGCAGGAGAAACTCTCTATGAATTCAAGGGCAAACCCTCAGAAATGGTGGATCAATGCCTTATGCAGGTTAACGGCGATATTGTGGATTTCAATACTACTGTAAGAATATCGGGAGCATCACTCCCAACAGCAGAATTAACCTCAATTAAAAAAATATTATCTGATTACGGCTTTAAGTCAGTTGTAATCGGATAACGTAAAAAAGCCGATAAATCGGAGAATGGAGAAAGTTATGGCAGAGAATTTTACAGTATCCCTGAAGAAAATTATTGATGAATTCAAGCTTGAAGTAATTTTCATTCAGAAGGAGTCCGAAGAAATTTTGATTGACGAAACTGAAGTAAATCGTCCGGGACTTCAGCTTATGGGATTTTATGAGTACTTCAATCCCGAAAGAATTCAGATTATCGGAAAGGTAGAATTTGCATATCTTTCCACATTGGACGAAAAAACACGTCACGACAGACTTGAAATGCTTTTTTCACAGAAGCTCCCTGCAATTATCATTACCCGTGAATTGCCGTATTTTGCAGAAATGCTGGAGCTTGCGAAGAAGTATGAAATTCCGCTTTTAAGAAGTAAGGAAAGCACTTCAAACTTTATGTCGGGACTTATTGCATTCCTCAACCTCAATCTTGCCCCAAGAGTTACACGTCACGGTGTACTTATTGAAATTTACGGCGAGGGTGTATTTATCACAGGTGAAAGCGGCGTAGGTAAGAGCGAAACTGCTATCGAGCTTGTAAAGAGAGGTCACAGACTTGTAGCCGATGACGCTGTTGAAATCAGAAAGGTTTCAAATATCAGTCTTGTGGGCAGCTCACCTGATAATATCCGCCACTTCCTCGAATTGAGAGGTATTGGAATTATCAATGCCCGTCGTCTTTTCGGTATCGGTGCTGTTAAGATGACAGAGAAAATTGACCTTGTAATTGAGCTTGAACAGTGGAATCCTGAGAAGATTTACGACAGAATGGGTGTAGATACCGAGTATGTAACACTTCTTGGAGTAAAGATTCCGTCACTTACAATTCCTGTAAAGCCGGGACGTAACCTTGCAGTAATTCTTGAAGTTGCGGCAATGAACAACAGACAGAAGAAAATGGGTTATAATGCAGCTGCTGAGCTTCTCAACAGACTCGGTATGCAGTCCGACCCAAAGGAAACTGTAAGAAATTACGAAAACTTCTGATAGAAAAACTCTGTAGGCGAACCGCACAGCCAATGTGCGGAATCGCCTGTAATAAACCATTATCCATAGGAGCGTAGATATGATAAATATTCTCGAACTGGCTGAGATATGCAGCAAATACGGCTGCAAATACAGCGAAAAATGCTTGCTGAACAGTTACACTACATTTAAAATAGGCGGCGAATGTCCCATTGTCATTGATGTGAATTCGGCTGAATGTGCCGCAGAATTGGCGAAATATCTTACAAAAAGCGGAACACGATATACAGTTCTTGGAAAGGGCAGTAATATAATTGCTTCGGATAAGGGATATAACGGAGTTATACTTCATCTTGGCAGCGATTTTTCTGATGTTGCCATAGACGGCACAACTATCTGTGCAGAGGCAGGAGCATCTCTTGCTTCCGTTTGTCGTGCGGCACAGGAAAATGGTCTGAGCGGTATGGAAAATCTTTACGGAATTCCGGGAACAGTAGGCGGCGGATTATTTATGAATGCAGGTGCATACGGCAGCGAAATGAAAGATGTAGCTGTATCTGCGGAATATGTAGATGAGAATGGCGAAATCCGCACAATGTCTGCTGAGGATATGGAACTTTCCTACCGTCACAGTATATTTTCTGAAAAGAATTATATAATAACAGCTGTAACTTTTGAACTTAAAAAGGGCGACAGCGAGGAAATAAAAGCGGCAATGACTGAATGTATGAAAAAACGTACATCAAAACAGCCTCTTGAATATCCCAGTGCAGGCAGCACATTCAAAAGACCTGAGGGCAGCTATGCCTCACTTCTCATTGAGCAATGCGGTCTTAAAGGGATGTCGGTAGGCGGTGCTGAGGTCAGCACAAAGCACAGCGGATTTGTAATCAATAAGGGCGACGCAACTTGTGAAGATGTCCTTGAACTCTGCCGCAGAGTAAAAGAAATTGTACTTGAAAAAACAGGCTATAGTCTTGAACTTGAACCTGTAATTCTTGAATAAGAGGTTTTAATATGAAGCTTTTGATAGTGACAGGAATGTCAGGTTCAGGAAAATCCAGCGTTATGGATGTTATGGAGGATATCGGATATTACTGCATAGACAATATCCCCCCAAAGCTTATTCGTCAGTTTGTGGAGCTTTGCAACAAATCTGAAATGAATATCGACAAAATTGCAGTTGCCGTTGATATTCGTACAGGCGAAATGTTTGCGGAGATTTATGACTGCCTTAATGCTATGGTAGATGATGAGGAAATTGAGCTGAAAGTTCTTTTCATCGAGGCTGAGGATGAGGTGCTTATAAAGCGATATAAGGAAACTCGCCGCAAGCATCCCCTTGATGAAAAATTCAATGGAAATATGCATGATGCATTGAGTTTTGAACGCAGACAGCTTTCTCGAATGAGAGGAAATGCCGATTTCTTCATTGATTCATCACGTTTATCCGCCTCCGAATTAAAGGAGCAGGTCAGAGAAACATTCCTTGAAAATTCCTCTGATTCATTGGTGGTAAAGGTAATGTCATTCGGCTTTAAATATGGCGTATCCACCGAAGCTGACCTTGTTTTCGATGTAAGATGTCTGCCAAATCCGTACTATATAGATTCACTCCGTGAACATACGGGACTTGAAAACTGCGTGCAGGATTATGTAATGCAAATGGAGCAGTCGCAGGAGCTTTTCAAAAAGCTGACTGACCTGATGGATTTCCTTATGCCGCTGTATATCAGCGAGGGAAAGAGCCAGCTTGTAATTGCATTTGGATGCACAGGCGGAAAGCATCGTTCTGTGACATTTGCAGAGCGTATGCACGATTATCTTGAAGAAAAAGGCTACAAGGTGCAGAAATATCACCGTGATTTGCCGAAATACATAAAATAATCCAATTTAAGAAAAAAACGCATACATAATGTGTGCGTTTTTTTATGAAAAGAGATGAAATATAATGTCATTTTCAGATGAAGTGCGTAAGGAAATATGTGCTAATATAAACGACAAGGATAAGCGTTTTGCCTGCCTTTACGGAATGTTGCTTTTCAGCAGAACCCTTACAGAGGAACGCATCTGCTTTCAGAGTAAAAGCAGTATAGCCGCTGATACTTTCGGCGAAATGTTCTCCGCAGTTTTCGGAAGTAAGCCTGAATTCCGCATATCCCACGTAAAAAACGGCAAGGATATGTATATCTACGACATAACCGATAAAGAACTTATACAGAAAATATTTGTAAAATACGGCTTTGACGGAAAAGAGCGTCACATAAACCGTGAAATTATTTCTATCGGAAGTTTGGGAACATTTACCGCTGGTGTATTTCTTGCAGGAGGAAGCGTCAACGACCCCGAAAAGGAATACCACCTTGAATTTACATCTCCCGAAGAAAAATTGGCTGAGGAATTAATAGAAATTCTCAGCGAAATTGAGATAAGTGCAGGATTAACTCTCCGCCGCAGTCAGTTTATTGTGTATATCAAGGGAAGCGAATCTATAGAAGATACGCTGACTTTTATTAATGCACAGCAATGCACATTGGAGCTTATAAATGTGAAAATTTATAAGGATATGCGAAATAAAATCAATCGTCAGACAAATTGCGACAATGCCAACATAAACAGAACAATAAATGTTGCTTTGAAGCAGATTAAAGATATTGAACTTATAGCAAAGACAAAGGGACTTGACAGCCTTTCGGACGAACTGCGGCAGGTTGCTGAACTGCGGCTTGAGGATACATCTTTAAGCTTAAAGGATATAGGCGAAAGCCTTGAACCGCCAATCAGCCGTTCGGGAGTAAATCATCGTTTAATGAAAATTGCAAAAATAGCAGATGAAATCAGAAACAGCGGAGGGCAGAATGGAAAGAAGTGATTTTGTTCATCTTCATTTGCATACAGAATACAGCCTTCTTGACGGTGCTTGCAGGATAAACGGATTGATGAAACGGCTGAAAGACATTGGACAGACAGCCGTTGCAATTACCGACCACGGAAATATGTACGGTGCAATGGAATTCTGCCAGACAGCTGAAAAAAACGGCATAAAGGCAATAGTTGGCTGTGAGGTTTATGTTGCCCCACGTACACGATTTGACAAAGAGCCGAAAATTGATACAAAGCCATTTCATCTTGTGCTTTTGTGTGAAAATAACGAGGGTTACAGTAATCTTGTAAAGCTTGTTTCAGCTGCAAATACCGAGGGATTTTACGGCAAACCGAGAGTTGACAAGGAACTTCTGAAAAGGCATCATAAGGGGCTTATCTGCCTTTCAGCCTGTCTTGCAGGAGAAATTCCACGGTATCTTTCGGATAATAATTATGAGGCGGCAAAGAAAACTGCCCTTGAATATAAAGAAATATTCGGTGAGGGCAATTATTTCATAGAAATTCAAAATCACGGCTTGCGTGAGCAGATTGAAATTCTGCCGAAACTGTATAAGCTTTCAGCTGAAACAGGAATACCACTTGCTGCTACAAATGACTGCCATTATCTCACAAAAGAGGACAGCGAACTTCAAAAGCTTTTGATTTGCATACAGACGGGAAAGGTATTCGGTGAGCCTGATACACTTGAATTCGCCACAGATGAATTTTACGTGAAATCCGCAGACGAAATGGCAAAGCTATTCAAAGGTCACGAGGAGGCAGTTTCAATTACAGCTGAAATTGCAGACAGATGCAATGTAGATTTCAACTTTGACAGCGGAATAAAAATCCCCCAGTTCAGAACAGAGGGTGTAACGAATAACAGGGAATTCCTCCGCAAATTGAGCTTTGACGGACTTTACAGGCATTACGGCAGAGATGTTCAGGAGGATATAATCAAGCGGCTTGAATATGAGTTGTCGGTAATTGAGGAAAAACATTTTGTGGATTATTTTCTCATTGTATGGGATTTTATCCGCTATGCAAGGGAAAATGATATTCCCATAGGTCCCGGACGAGGTTCGGGAGCAGGCAGCCTATGTGCCTATTGCATTGGCATAACAGGCATTGACCCCATAAAATATAACCTTATGTTTGAGAGATTTCTCAATCCTGAGCGTGTAAGTATGCCCGATTTCGATATAGATTTCTGCATTGAGGGCAGACAGGCTGTAAAGGATTATGTAGTTGAGAAATATGGTGCGGATAAGGTAGCTGAAATTATTGCTTTTGATACGCTGAAAGCAAAGGCGGCTGTAAGAGATATTGTAAGAGTTCTGGGGCTTTCATACAGTCTTGGGGATAAGATTGCGAAAATGATTGACCCAAAAAATGACCTTACCTTTTCCCTTAGGGAGAATAAGGAACTTGCAGAGCTTTACAATGCCGATAAATCGGTAAAACGGCTTATTAACTTTGCCTTGAAATTAGAGGGAATGCCACGTCATACCTCAACTCATGCGGCAGGAGTTGTCATATCCGATATAAAGCTTGATGACCTTGTACCTGTTCAGAAGAACGACAATACCATTGTTACTCAATACACAATGGCACATCTTGAATCTCTTGGACTTCTTAAAATGGATTTTCTCGGTTTGCGAAATCTTACAGTTATTCGTGATGCCGTAAGAGAAATCCGAAAAATCCATAAAAATTTCGATATAAATGCCATTCCCGTAGATGATAAGGCGGTATATGAAATGCTGTCAAAGGGCGATACTGCGGGAGTATTCCAGTTTGAAAGCGGCGGAATGACAAAGTGGCTTATGGAGTTGAAGCCTGAGCGAATGGAGGATTTAATCGTAATAATCTCCCTTTACCGCCCCGGACCTATGAAATCAATTCCTGTCTATATCAATAACAAGCGTAATCCCGACAAAACCGAGTATCTTCACCCAATGCTTAAAGAGATTTTAGAGGATACCCATGGTGTTATGGTCTATCAGGAGCAGGTTATGGAAATATGCCGCAGACTTGCAGGGTATTCCTACGGACACGCCGATATAGTTCGCCGTGCAATGGCAAAGAAAAAGCAGGATATTATGCTTAGTGAGCGTGAAAGTTTTGTAAAGGGAGCAATTGAAAACGGCTTGCCCAATGAGATTGCCAACAGAATTTTTGATGAAATGATAAGCTTTGCGTCATATGCTTTCAATAAATCCCATGCGGCGGCATATGCCTATCTTGCCTATCAGACTGCATATCTGAAATGCCATTACAGAGGAATATATATGGCAGCTCTTATGTCAAGCGTAATGACAGGAGGGGACAGGCTTGCGGAGTATATTGCCGACAGCCGTTCAGCAGGAGTTGAAGTAATGCCTCCCGATATAAACAGAAGTGAAAAGGGATTTGTCTATGAGGACGGAAAGCTGTATTTCGGCTTGCTTGCCATAAAAAACGCAGGCAGCGGTCTTGCGGATAAAATCATTTCCGAGAGAAAAGAAAATGGCAGATACAGCGGTTTGCAGGATTTTTGCGAGCGAACTACAGGCAAGGAACTTAATAAAAAGGCTCTTGAAAATCTCATAAAATCGGGAGCATTTGACGGCCTTGGACTTAACAGGCGGCAGATGCTTGACAGCTATGAAATGCTTCTGGAAATGGCTGGAAAAGGCTCACGGGGAGTAATTGAGGGGCAGATGAATTTGTTTGACACAGCTGATAGTGCCGATACAAATATAAAAATCCCATACCGTCCCGAATTTGACAAAAAGCGATTGTATGCCATGGAAAAGGAAGCGGCAGGAATTTATCTCACAGGTGAACCCTTGGGAGATTATGAATACCTCGGCAGGCTTATGAGAGTGAGAAATCTCGGAGAACTTTCCTATGAAAATACAAAGGACGAGCAGGAAGTGAAGCTATTATGCGTAATCGGCGAAAAAAAGCTTTACGACACAAAAAAAGGCTCTAAAATGGCATTTCTTACCTTGGAGGACAAAACAGGGGAAATTGATGCAGTTGTATTTCCTGATTTGTTTCTGCTTACGGCATCAAAGCTGAATACCGATGCAATTGTAATGATTAACGGAAAAATTTCCAAAAAAGATGACAGCGTATCGGTAATCTGCGGAAGTATAGCAGGGGAGGATGAATTTTCTTATCTGACAGAGCATATGCAGCTTTGCGTAAAAACTCCCTCGGATAAAGTACCCGTGGAATTTCTTGAAAGACTTTCACAGCGATATAAAGGCAATACACAGGTATGCTTTTTTCTTACGGACACAAAGAAAATGGTGCGTCCGAGAAATAAAATCAGCCTTTGTATAAATAGCGAATCATACAATGAACTTTTTGAAACTCTTAAAAGTGAGAATATTGGTTTGATATAATGCACAAATCAATCAAAACAAATAGGTTAATTTGTACAAATCAACTGAAAATCTCTGTAATCTAAAAAAAACAAGGATTAGTCTTGACTTTTTTGTTAAAAAGAGGTAAAATAATAGATATATGGAATAATAGCCATAATAGGCTCAATATATGCAAATAGCAGAATGGAGAATTTGATTATGAGTAGAAAAATTGGTGTACTTACAAGTGGCGGAGATGCTCCCGGAATGAATGCTGCTATCAGAGCAGTTGTAAGAAGCGCTCTCAGCAAGGGTATGGAGGTTTACGGCGTACACAGAGGATATAACGGACTTATCAACGGTGACGTTTTCCAGATGGACGAGAGAAGTGTTTCTGATATTATTCATCAGGGCGGTACAATCCTTTACACAGCAAGATGCCCCGAATTCAGAACACAGGAGGGTGTTGCTAAGGCAAAGGCTAAGTGTGACGAACTCGGTATCGAAGGACTTGTAGTAATCGGTGGTGACGGCTCATTCAGAGGTGCTGCTGACCTTTCTGCTATGGGCATGGTTTGTGTTGGTATCCCAGGCACAATCGACAACGACATTTCCTGCACAGATTATACAATCGGTTTTGATACAGCTATGAATACAGCTATGGAGCTTGCAGACAAGCTTCGTGACACATCACAGTCCCACGACAGAATTTCTGTTGTTGAGGTTATGGGACGTGGAGCAGGTCATATTGCAGTTAACACAGGTATTGCTTGTGGTGCAACAGACATTATCACACAGGAAGTTCCTTACAATATTGACGCTATTGCTAATACAATGCTTGAAAAGAAAGCAAAGGGCAAGCAGAATTTCGTAGTAATCGTTGCTGAGGGTGTTGGTCATTCACAGGAAATCGCAACAGCATTACAGGAAAAGACAGGAATTGAAGCAAGAGCTACTATTCTCGGTCACGTTCAGAGAGGTGGCAGCCCTACTCTCAGAGATAGAGTTGAGGCTACACGTATGGGTTATTATGCAGTTGAGCTTATCGAGCAGGGCATCGGAAACCGTGTTGTAGGTATCAAGGACAGCAAGATTGTTGACTATGATATTCAGGAAGCACTTTCAATGACAAAGCCTTATGATGAAAAGCTTCACCACATTGCAGAAGAAATCGCATTCTGATTTATCAAAGAGTAAATTAAGACTGATAGTCATATAGAATGTTTCAAAGCCACTTTTGGTATTATGTCAAAAGTGGCTTTTATAATTTAAGATTTTGATTTTATCTGATAATTGTGTTATGATTAACTGACAGATAATAATTTGCGGAGGAGAACGCATATGAAATACAAAGGAACCCTTATTGTTGTTAAAGATTGTAATCGTGCGTTAAAATTCTATAGTGATATGTTTGGGTTTCAACTGCTTCAGGACAATGATGGAAATATGGAATTGACAAATAATTTATATTTACAGGAAGCAAGATACTGGGAACAATTCACTAATAGAAGTATAATTCCGAATAATAATCAGTCTGAGTTGTATTTTGAGGAATCCAACATAGAACAATTTGTAGAACGTCTTGAAACGCTTTACCCTGAAATCGAATATGTAAATCACCTTATGACACATAGTTGGGGGCAACGAGTAGTCCGATTCTACGATTTGGACGGTAACTTAATCGAAGTAGGAACACCGTTGTAATCTTTAAATTCTATAGCAAACGACAAAATCTTTTGACGTTCACTATAATTATCAAACATATATAATAAACTCCAGAGAAGACTGCTTACTTCTCTGGAGTTTTTTGAATGATACGCTTTTTGTAAGAGTTTTCTTTTATCTGAAATCGGTGAAAATCTTTCTGCCTGAACTGTCAGGGGAGTATTCCCAACGGTCAAAATGTTCGGTATCTGTGAAATATCTACATTCCGATGTACTGTCGTAATCTTCGCATATATCCACAATTACAAGCTTAATTTTCATTTTTTCGGGTATAATGGCTTTTATGTAAACGCTGACATTCTGCCCTGCTGTGATATCATCACGAAGTTCCGCAAGGCCTGCAAGATTAGGTGCAAGTTCCACGAATATTCCGTAATCCTCAACAGAACGGACAATTCCCGATACCGTTTCCCCTGTATTGAAAAGAGCGGCGTTTTCCTGCCATGTGCCGAGTAATTCCTTATGAGTAAGGCAAATCCTCGAACCGTCACGGGAGCGAACAACCGCCTTGATATGCTGTCCAACAGAAAATCTGTCGGAGGGATGTGAAATGCGTGAAACCGAAATTGAATCAATAGGAATCAGTGAGGGAACACCGCAGCCGATATCCACAAAACAGCCGAATTGTTCAAGGTGAGTAATTCTCGCATCTATCACATCTCCGGGGTTAAGATTGTCGGTATATTGGGCGATACAATCCTTTTGTGCAGCTGACCTTGAAAGTTCCACCGTAATTTTTCCGCTTTCGGAGGACATAATCCGCACCACCTTAAAGCATACAATTTTGTTTACTCTTGAAATAATGGCTATATCACGGGTTGAACCGTCAGAGATACCGACAGCACCGTTTTCACGGTAAATAATACCCTCAGCACAGGGCAAATCTACAATAAGGTTGTGGGAATTGTCGCAGAGAGAGGCTCTCGCTTCAAGAATCATACCTTTTTCCATAGCCTCTGTAAGTCCGTCAAGGGTTGAGATGTACTTTTGGTTAGCCGCTGTTCTGAAAAGACAGCCCTCAGGTTTGAATGTGTTCATAATTTTTACCTCCGAAATATTTTAATACCAATTCAAAAATATTAGCAAATGTTGGTATAAGAATTGGTATAAGCAGTACCGCAAAGGATATACTGTACAGTACTGCTTTACAATACATCATATTCAGAGTCAATGAAAATTATACCACCGAAACAGGCGGGATATAAATATTATTTCCCCCCGATGAATTAAGAATTGCACTTATTTCATCTTTTCCTCTGCCGTCGCATACAATAAAAACGCTGGTTTTTCTACTCCGTGCAGGTTCGGGTATAATATCCTCGCTGGCAGGCGAGTTCATAACCATTGTGAGATAATTTGATGTAACGGCATTTGTGGGGAGAACGGTGTAAATATCCTTTCCACGCAGTGCCTCAGCCTTGTCGGATTCCCTGTTGTATACGAAATTTGTGGAGTATACGCCGCCCACGTTTTCACGTATTTTTTTCAAAGCAAGCTCAGCTGTTTCGGGAGTTTCAAAATCCGCCGTTATTCGTGTAACCATAGTATAACCTCTTTTCTGTCACTTTGTATGGTATTGCCATAAAATTATTTGGTTTTTATTATTTTTACACAAACTTTAAAAAATATACACCGTAAATATTGATTTAATTTGAATTTTAGGTTATAATTATAAGGTACGATTAAAGTGCATTTCTAAAAAAAGGAGCGAGTGAAAATGGATGTCCGTCCCGATGATATACTTACAATGAAAAAGCAGCATCCCTGCGGTGCAAGCGAAATGCTGGTTCTTCGTGCAGGTATGGATTTCAGACTGAAATGCATGGGATGCGGCAGAGAATTTCTCGTTCCCCGAAAAAAAATCGAAAAGAGTATTAAAAACATCCGCAGAGAAACAGAGGGTTAGATTATCCTGTAAAATGGTATAATAAATATGGACAAATATTATTAATGTATAATTTGAAAGGATATTATTATGTTTGAAAAACTTGCGGTAATGGAAAATAAATACGAGGAGATCAGCGAGAGATTGTCTGATCCCGAAATAGTAAGCGATAATAAGCTTTATGCACAGCTTATGAGGGAGTATAAGAATATGACTCCCATTATTGAAAAATTCAGAGAGTACAAATCAGCAGAAGCAAGCTTTACAGAGGCAAAGGAGCTTCTTGACGCAGGCGGACTTGACAGGGATTTCAAGGAAATGGCACAGGCTGAATATGAGGAAAATAAGGCTGCTATGGAGAACATTTCACAGGAGCTTAAAATACTTCTTTTGCCTAAGGACCCTAACGATGACAAGAATGTTATCATTGAAATCAGAGGCGGTGCAGGCGGCGAGGAAGCGGCTTTATTTGCCAATTCTCTCTATCGTATGTATACAATGTATGCGGAATCTAAGGGTTGGAAGCAGGAAATTCTCAACGCTCAGCCTACAGAGCTTGGCGGATTTAAGGAAATCAGCTTTTCAATCGAGGGCGAAAATGCCTATTCCCGTCTGAAATACGAAAGCGGAGTTCATCGTGTACAGCGTGTTCCCGAAACAGAATCACAGGGACGTATCCACACATCTACTGTAACTGTTGCAGTTCTTGTAGAAGCTGATGAGGTGGAGTTGGAAATCAATCCCACTGACCTTAAAATAGATTATTTCAGAGCAAGCGGTGCAGGCGGTCAGCACATCAACAAAACAGAGTCGGCTGTAAGAATTACTTATCTTCCCACAAATGTTGTTGTTGAATGTCAGGACGAAAGAAGCCAGCATAAGAATAAGGATAAGGCAATGAAAATTCTCCGTTCCCGTATTTACGAGGCTATGCAGGAGGAACAGGCAGCTAAGGTTGCCTCTGAGAGAAAAATGCAGGTAGGAACAGGTGACCGTTCTGAGCGAATCCGTACCTACAATTATCCACAGGGCAGATTAACTGACCATAGAATAGGACTTACTATATACCGTCTTGAAGATTTGCTCAACGGCAATTTGGACGAGGTATTTGACGCACTTGCAACTGCCGATCAGGCAGCAAAACTGGCAAGTCAGGAAGAATAATTATGGAAACAAAATTATTAGGCGGCTGTGCCGAGGATATTGCAAAGGCGGCTGAGCTTATAAAAAACGGATATGTTGTAGGAATCCCCACAGAAACCGTATATGGTTTAGGTGCTGACGCTCTCAACGAGCAGGCAGTACGTGCAGTATTTGCCGCAAAGGACAGACCTGCTGACAATCCGCTTATAGTTCATATAGCCGATTTTTCTGACGCTGAAAAATATGCGTCATACATTCCCGAACTGGCACGAAAACTGGCTGAGAAATTCTGTCCGGGTCCTTTAACTATGATTTTTCCTAAAAAAGATATTATTCCCTCTGTAACATCAGGAGGTCTTGACACGGTAGGCATACGTGTACCCTCTCATGAAGTTATGCACAGAATAATAGTTGAATCAGGCTGTCCCATAGCTGCTCCCTCAGCTAATTTGTCGGGTTTGCCAAGCCCAACTTGTGCTGAACACGTTATGGACGATATGCAGGGGAGAATTGCTGCTGTTCTTGACGGCGGTTCATCTGAATTTGGCGTGGAATCCACAGTAATCTGCTTTGAAAATGAGGATACTGTGAGAATTCTCCGTCCCGGTGCAGTTACAAGAGAAATGCTTCTTGAAATCTGCGGCGAAGTCAATATAGACCCCGCTGTTTTGAAGGAACTGGAAAATGGAGAAACTGCTGCATCTCCGGGAATGAAATATATTCATTATTCCCCAAAGGCAAATGTAGTTGTAGTTGAGGGAAATACAGAAAATTTCAGAGAGTTTATTTCACGTAACAATGGGGAAAATGTCTATTCTCTTATTTACGGCAGTGAGGAAATGGACTCTGACTGCAAATATATGGCATATGGCGAAACTGCCGAAGAACAGGCACATCTGCTTTTTCAGCGTCTGAGAGAGCTTGATGAAGCCGAGGCAAAAACCGTGTATGTCAGACCACCCTCAAAGGAGGGAATAGGGCTTGCTGTATATAACCGCCTTATTAGGGCGGCAGGATTCGAGGTGATAAGGGTATGATTAGTCTTGATGTGCTTGTAGTTGGCCTTACAGGGCAGACAGGTGCAGGAAAAAGCACCGTGTCAAGGGTTTTTTCTGAAAATGGATTTGCTGTAATTAATGCTGATTTGATTTCAAGACAGGTAGTTGAAAAAGGTTCACCATGTCTGGGGGAACTTGTAGAAATATTCGGTGAGGGTATACTCAACCCCGATAAAACTCTTGCAAGAAAAACTTTAGGAAATATAGTTTTCAGCGATAAGACAAAGCTTGAAATGCTCAATACTACCATTTACCCGTATATCACAAGTGAAATTCTGAAAGAGATAAAGCAGTATTCCGACAGCGGAAAAAAGCTTGTTCTCCTTGATGCACCGACTTTATTTGAAAGTCACGCTGATGATTTCTGTGAAATCATAATTTCCGTTCTGTCCGATGAAAAACTCCGTGAGGAGCGTATAATCAACCGTGACGGACTTACAAAAAAACAGGCTAATGACCGTATGAACAGCCAGCTTGATGCGGAATATTTTGCGTCACATTCCGATTATGTCATTGAGAATAACGATACCCTTGAAGCTTTGGACAGTATTTCAAGAGAGGTTTCGGATAAAATAAAGTATTATTACTATCACATACGTTCAGCTGAAATGAGCGTTTTATAAAATTAAAAGGAGCAAATTTCAATGGAAGAAAACAAAAGTGTTGCAAAAGAACTTAAAGAAAAACTTTTTATGCAGCGTAAAAATGGATATTCAAGAATTGATGAAGCTGAGGAAAAGGCAATTTTTGACTTTGCTGAGGGTTACAAGAAGTTTCTTGATACTGCCAAAACAGAGCGTGAAGCTGTATGCGAAGCAGTAAAAGTACTTGAAGAAAACGGCTTTGTTGAGTATAAAAAGGATATGAAGCTTAGTGCAGGTGATAAGATTTACCGCAATAACAGAGGAAAGGCAATAATTGCCGCTGTTATCGGTTCAGCTCCCATTGCTAAGGGAGTTCGCCTTTGTGCTGCTCATATTGACAGTCCAAGACTTGATTTAAAGCAGAATCCTCTTTATGAGGACTGTGAACTTGCACTTTTCAAGACTCACTATTACGGCGGAATTAAGAAGTATCAGTGGACAACAATTCCGCTTTCACTTCACGGTGTGATTATAAAGGCTGACGGTACAACAGTTACAGTAAATATTGGTGAGGACGAAAATGACCCCGTATTCTGTGTAACTGACCTTTTGCCCCACCTTGCAACAGAACAGATGACAAGAACTGCTACAAAGATTATCAGAGGTGAGGATTTAAATCTCCTTATCGGTTCAATTCCTTTCCGTGATGATGAAGCAAGTGAAGCTGTAAAGCTGAATATTCTCAATATTCTCTTTGAAAAATACGGCATTATAGAAGCTGATTTCATTTCATCCGAGCTTGAAGCTGTACCTGCATTCAAGGCGAGAGATATTGGCTTTGACAGAAGCCTTATCGGCGGTTATGGTCACGATGACCGCTGCTGTGCATATCCTGCATTGAGAGCAGCTGTTGAGTGTACAGCACCTGTTCATACAACTGTTACAATCCTTGCAGATAAGGAAGAAACAGGAAGTGACGGAAACACAGGACTTTGCTCTTCTTATCTGAGATACTTTATCGAAGATATTGCTGAGGCTATGGGAGCAAAGGGCAGAGATGTGCTTACAGCATCAGAATGTCTTTCTGCCGATGTAAATGCTGCATTTGACCCCACATTCCCCGAAGTTAACGAGAGAAACAATGCCGCATATGCAAACAAGGGCGTATGTATCACAAAGTATACAGGTTCAAGAGGAAAATCTGGCACATCAGATGCATCTGCTGAATTTGCAGGCAGAATTCGCCGTCTTATGGATAAGAATAATGTAATCTGGCAGACAGGCGAACTGGGCAAGGTTGATGCAGGCGGCGGCGGAACAGTAGCCGCATATATTGCAAATCTTGATGTTGATACAATTGATATGGGAGTGCCTGTACTTTCAATGCACGCACCATTTGAGGTAATTTCAAAGTTAGACCTTTATATGGCATATAAGGCATTTGCCGCCTTTATTGCTGACTAATTAATATAGCAAACGACAAAATCTTTTGGCGTTTGCTATTTTCCGATCCGCACGGAGCAAACTTTAGTTTGCGGATGTGCGAGGCACTTTAAATCATTAAATGCACTTCTGATATAAATTCAGAAGTGCATTTTTTCGTAAAAAATCCGAAGAAGCTATAAAACTTCTTCGGATTTAATATTATAATAAGCATTTAATATATTTCATTACAATCTTATTTAAGGTTTTTTCTCTTGCGTATGTCATATTTGCAATATTTCTGACTATACTGAGGTATTTTTCATTATCTTTCTTAGCAGGCGGCTTATTATAGAAAGCGGCAGCAAGAGCAGCTTGCATAAATTCCGCAAATTCGCCTGATTTGAAATAAACATCGGAATACGAATTCTCCATAAGTTCAGTCAGCTGAGTATAATTCATTTCATTGATATTTAAATCTTTATAATTCAGCAGTCGTTCTGCATAGGAGTAAATATTCTTTATCTGCTTAATTGGGTCAGAAACATTCAATTTTTTATTAATGCCGTAAATTATAATTTTTCGCCGCAGAATAAATATAAGTACAATAAATGCAACTGCCAAAATAAAGTAGAATACCTGCTTCAAAAACGAAATGAACATTACAAATTCTTTATCTACTCTTTTATTTGCTGTACCTTTACCGCCTGATTTATCAGTTACAGCAGTAGTTGGAGAAGTAGAACTACCATTTTGATTATTATTTTCAGTCGTTTCTTCATTTGAATTTGTTTCGGAAGTATCGGTTGCAGTTGTTGTTTCGGTAGTATTTGATGTAGTTGTAGTAGTTTCTGTGGTAGTCGTTGTTGTAGTGGTGGGAGATGTATCAATAGTATGCTGTGTATATCCCTCTGTAAATTCAAATGGAACCCAGCCATAACCGTCAAGGTAAATCTCAGCCCATGCGTGACGGCGGTTATCCTTTAATGTGATTGTATAAGTTCCGTCTGAATTTTTATTTGATGAATTAAAATCATCCATTACAAGAACGTAGCCGGCGGAATATCTTGCAGGAATACCTGCCATTCTCGCAAGGAGTACACCTGCTGTAGCGTAGTGAATACAATATCCCTTGTTATTTTCCATAAGGAAATAATTGACAAAATCTCTGTTTTTTGGAGTTTTTCCGGGAGCAAGAGAATACTCAGCTTTTTCAGCAATAGCCTCACGTATATCATAAAGAGTTTTCATTCTGGAGTCAGGGTCAAATGTTGTATCAGCATTATCGAGGATATATGAAAACTCATCACGAACCTCAGTCATATTTATATTATCGGGAACATTAAGATAATTTTCGTAGACAAAATCCCTGTATTTTTCTTCCATAATCTGAGTAGAAATCAACTGAGGATTGTTATAGAGCATTAATTCAGGAAATTGCAGGGGAGAATCAATATTGATAAAATTGCCATATTCGAGAAGATTATTTTCCTTACAGTAGTCAATAATGGTGTTTCTTTGAGTTTCATCATTAATAAGGTCAAGATTTATAACACTTCTTACAGGGGTACTGAGATATAATGAAACTAATTGAGCGTCAGTATTTGTAAATAAATATGAATATTTTTTCTTACCACGCTTTTTTGAAGAAACAGTAAGGTCACGGTCATAAGTAAGACCGCCTATGTTTTCTGTACCATATGGCGAAAAACTACGATTTCCCTTTAAAAGGGACTCAATATTCATTGAGTTGTCACCTTGATATTCCGCAAGGGTAACATTATACCTATGGAGAAAGTCCTGTGGATATATATTTTGGTTAACGATTTCATCAAACAGCGGAGCATTATACACGCTGTCAGGAAGTGAAGACCATTCGTTATCCCCATAAACGGCACAGGTGTACTCTTTGAGATAAATTGCACTGTCAGTAGGAGTATTTATGGTGATTTTCAAATCGTCAGTATTTCTGTATTTATTTACCGCAACAGTACCAAGCTTATGGGTTTCAACCTTAAATTCCAGACCAAAAGCAGCAGAAAGTTCAGTAATACTATCGGCTAAATCATCGGATGAAAAATTATTAACAGCGTCCTTGATTTCAATTCGTTTTGTATTTAAATCATCACTTCGCTGATATTTTGTGAGCTTTAAACCGCTTATAGTTAATCCTGAAATAATCATAACAAACAAAAGCAGAAGAAAACCGCATTTTTCGGTAACTTTTAGCCGCATCTGACGTTTCGGGATAAACTGATTTCCTTTACGGACAAATCCGCCTGTTCCTCCCGAATATTCGCCCATATCAATGGTACTCATTGCAAATGATGCGAGGAGGAAAGCAATAACCAACATTCCCCAGAAGATATTTACATCAAGACCATTATAAAGTCCGATTTCAAGGATAAGAAAAGAGGCTATAAGCGGAGGCAATGGATGAGGGTGATATAATGTAAAGACATATATCACAACAGCAAGAACCCATACGCCAAGAATGAAAAAGGTAGTTACTGATTCAGCTTCATATGTTTTGTCAAGAAATTTGTAGTAATTAAGTTCAGTATGATATGCCGCTTTGTAAATCGTGTTATAAACGAATTTAAAACCATTGGTAATAAATTCCATTTTCTTCCAGAATATAATTCCCGTTACAACAATAGAACCTGAAATAAACCAGATACCGATTTTTTTAAAGCTGGATAAAAAGATATAAATAGCAGAAAAAATGACAGCTGAAATAATAACAGGAGATTTGTTGTAGTTGAAGTCGAACATGGTGAAAAATACCATAATTGTGGAAATATAGCCTGCAATGGCGATTATTACCGATTCAAGCAAACGCAAATCCATTTTTTTATTTTTGACAGACATAACAATACTGTCGCATACACGAATACCGCTGTTATTCTGTTTTAGTTTTTTGTTTTTCATATATTGTTACACCTCGATGTCAGTAATTGATGAAGAAATTTTACCTATGAGAACAGGGGTGATGACTACATTTGAATTGCTGTCCATAAGATTTAAACAATCTTCCTCAGCGGAAACAGTAACAAGAATATTTTTAAAATCTGCATCAATTTCATCATCAATAAAGCTGATCAAATCGCTTTTTACAGAACCTGAAATATATACAAAAGATGAAAGTGACAAATCTGAATTTTCTGAAAAATAATCGAGATAGGTAAGACTTGTATCATTATTAAGAGAAAAAATAAGATTTTTCACAACCACCGCAATAGAATCAGCGTCAGTAACTGTAAATTCAGAAAAGCATTTTTTCTGGCAATTATAAAAAACAATGGAATGATTTTTTTCGTTTTCAATCAGGAAAGTAGAAAGAGAAATCAGTGTTTCGATTATAGTATCAAACATTGGCAGCTGGAGATTATTTGCACAATCCGTATTCAGGTCAACAAAAATAAGACATGGAACATCAATTGGAAGGCTGTAATCCTTGACAATAAACTCGTCCTTTTTTGAGCTGAGTTTCCAATGAATTCGATTCAGCTTATCACCGGGATTGTAGCTGCGGAGGTCAAAAATCTGTGACGGATCATCTCCTGGTTTATATTCGGAGTAAATATTGCTTTCATCATTTGCCTTGTCGCTATAGACAACAATACCGCTTATTTCGTGGCTTTCAGGCATAACAGTAACAGAAAGCTCAATATTTTTTCCTACAGTAAAGCTGAAAAGTCTGAGAGAATCAAAAATTTTAATTCCTGCACATCGGATTTTTATAATTCCGCAGAATTTTGAATTAAGCTGGAACACAGCACTTTGTTCGTTTCTTGCCTGTATTGGCATATGCAGAACAAAATTCACATTCTCGTTATTGAAAGTATTGCAGTATTCAATTAAAGCCTCTGCTTTACCTACAGGGAAAAAGCTTGAATTATCTATTTTAATCTGAACAGGAAAACTTTGATTTTTCTGTATTGTTTTAGAATTTACAGACATTGAAACTTTCAAATTTTTCTTTGTAATCCAAAGAGAAACTAAGAGAAAGACAGGAATTGCAAGAAGTACAATGAGAAGAACAATGGCAAAATCCCAAAGATACATAATGTAGAAAACAATAGCGGCAATAATGAGAATAATATAAAATAATCTTATAATAAACATATCCGCTTAATTCTCCGAAATTCCTGGAGCAGGAGTCTTTTTGACAATTTCGCTAATTATATCTCCTGCGGTCATTTCTGCAAGTTTTGCCTTTGAATTGAGAATTATACGATGTTCAAAAACATCACGGCAGATATAAGAAACATCATCGGGAATAACGTAGTCACGCCCCATAGCAACAGCAATTCCCTTTGAAATCTGCATAAGAGCAAGAGTTCCACGAGGGCTGATACCAAGCTTTATATAGGGATGATTTCTTGTTTCATTGGAAAGCTTAACGATATATTCGTAAATTCTGTCATCAATGTAAACAGAAGAAATATGCTCCTGCAATTCAATAATAGTTTTTTCATTGGCAACAGCGTTTACTTTTTCAAGAGGTGCGGCATTGAATTTTGCCTTTAAGATTGAAACCTCATCATTGAAATCGGGGTAACCCATACTGAGCTTTATCATAAAACGGTCAAGCTGTGAGTCGGGCAGATTGTGAGTACCGGCTGAACCTATAGGGTTCTGAGTAGCAACTACTGTATATGGTTCAGGCAGCTTGTATGTATTTCCGTCAACAGTAATACTTTTTTCCTCCATAAGTTCAAGGAGAGCTGATTGAGTTTTACTTGAAGTACGGTTGATTTCGTCAGCAAGGAAAAGATTGCAGAAAGCAACACCCGGACGGAATTCAAAAGAATTTGTCATTTTATTGTACACAGAAAATCCTGTAATATCAGAGGGGAGAACATCGGGGGTAAACTGCATACGGTTATGTTCAAGAGAAAGAGCCTTTGAAAAAGCAAGAGCCATAGTAGTTTTACCTACACCCGGGATATCCTCGATAAGAATGTGTCCTTTGCAGAGAATAGCAAGGAGAGTTTTTATAATAATGGCATCTTTACCGATGACAGCTTTTTTTACTTCTGCCACGATATCGTTAATCTGTTTAGCATAATACTGATTAGTCATATTTTATACTCCTAAAAATAAAATGTCTGTATACAGCTATAATTTTAGACATATAACAGCATACAGATATATTATATCATATTATTAAATATAATGCAAGGAAAAAACAGATATTTCTTTGAACGTAATTTAATTGTTGCTTTTTTGTAATATTTAGGGCATCTCTAAAAACCCGTTTGATTAAAGAAAAAGCAGATAGGTATGACAGCTACAAGGAAACCTCCCGAAGGCGTGCTTTCGCACTCCGAGGGAGGTTGACGAAATAGATGTCGTGCATAGCTGTTTTTTCTCAA
>JAFSBM010000230.1 GCA_017437285.1 Ruminococcus sp.
CTCATAACCCGAAGGTCGTAGGTTCAAATCCTGTCATCTCGACCAAAGCTAAAACGGCTGAATTAGCGGAAACACCGTAATTCAGCCGTTTTCTTCGTTTTACAAAGAAAGTTGAAACTGCAAATTTGCAGTCAAAAATGCAGATTTGCACCCGAAAATCAAACAAAATCACACGGATTGTCACACGAAATATCGAGGATAGCAGAGCGATTGATTCCAGATTACAAAAGAATATCACATGAAAAGCCATGACTTCTATTTGAGAGGTCATGGCTTTTACTGTTCTTCAGTATTACAATTCTGTTAAATAAGGAACAATCACATCATAGAACTTTTTGCTCCATTCCGCATGAAATTTAGCCATACGCTCCCAATCGGATTCGTTCTGAATACTTACATCATACAGATACAAATAAACATAAGATGCCTTATAATCATCAGAACGGTCCCAACCAACTTCGCAACCAAGCGTTGTTTCAATTTCTGTTTTATGTGATAAAAGCATATCGTATGTCGCTTTGTTCTTCTCCTTGTCTTTTGAACCTAATTTCAATCCGATATTAGCGAAATCATAATTTGCGGTACAATACAAATGGAAACCGTTGATTCCGAAATATCCGCAAATATAGTTGTTTTTTGATGGATTGACATTACAGAAAGAGCCATTTTCCTCATGAGCTTTTTTAATAAAATCCAATGCGTATGTCCAATAACGCTTTCTTAGTTCAAAACGTCCCTCTAATTCCTCTTCATCAGAATCATTATCTTCTCTCAGATAAAATACCAAATCAGACGGTTCAGCATCATATAACTTGAAAAAACGTTTGAGCAGAGAAATTTTCAGCCATGTACTTGTATTACGTTCCATATAAAGTCCATTTTCGATTTCAATATAACCACGCAGGTCGGACTTGTTGGTGCTGACATGAACGGAAATATCATTATCATTCTTGATATGTGCAAGTTTTGAAAGTATGGATTTATCTTCTGAATGAAGTATTTTCATCATGCTTTCATACATCTCTACCCAACTTGTAACAGGCTGTTCCATACTTTTATAACTGAATTTGGCAATGCTCCTGCCTGTGAGGTTAATGTCATCCTCAAGCGTGAATGTATCCATCTGTTTTTCAGCAGGCTTGAAATCGGTCACAGGGAATTTCCAGATTTCTAATGCTTTATTCATCAGGTACTGACTACGTTCTTCCAGTTCCGCAAGACTCCATTTATTCTTCTTCGCAATCCATTGATTCATGCGGAGTCCGCTTTCCTCAAAGCCGTTTTTCATGGTCTTTTTATCTTCAAACGGATTGTTGCTGTATTTGGAATTGTATGCAGTCAAGGTAAGATTGGCGATTCTGTGCAGCCATTCTTTGTGAATCTGTTCATAATCATCACCAAGCACAGTACGCCATGCAGGAGTTAAATGCTGTGGCATAATGTGTTCGATAGAATAACCGCCATCTTCCACACCAGCATCAATGTGACGGTAAATATCCTTATCTTCCAATGTGCCGAAATTTTCAAAACGTTCCAGTATGTAAACTCTGTAACGGTTCATGGTATAAACCTGACGTTCTGCAAAACTCTGTGTAAACTCTGTATCATCAGGAAATCTTCCTCGTTCCTTTTTAGAGAGAAGAGCATATTTGAATTTAGCAGTATAATTCTCGTCAGTACCATCATAGCGGATAATTTCCCTATGAAGAAGCAGGAAGATTTTATTCAAAGCATTGGTCGGTACATCACAAATCGTTCTTCGGAACAGGTAATTTTCGGTCAGACTGAAAATTTCAGCCACTTCGGAAATTGTGAGCTTATTTTCTGAATGAAGTCGAAGAACTTCAAGAAAGAACGGTCTTGTAACAGTCGTTTCAAGTCGGTTCAAGCGATAGATACAAGCATTCAAAGCCTTGTTTGCAGTACCGCCAATTAACAGAATCTGATACCATTTAGCATAGGCAAGCAGTTCTTTCAGAAGAAGTTCCGTTTCAAAGTTCCTGTCCTCCACATAGGCTTTGAATGTAAAATATACCTTGTTCATACTCGGTGTTGTCTGCTGTTTCACGCTGAGATAATCACGGATAAATGCACTGACATCATAATCGGTGCAGACTTCAATCTTGTTCCAGTAATCTTCATAGTATTTATTTTGCAGATTGGTTGGAAGTCCCATCAAAATAAAGTTACGGATTTTATCACCCTCGCTGAGTGCGACACCTGTGGAGTTCAGACTTTCAAAAATAAGCTGTGGGTTATCGTCTTGATTCAGCTTGATATTGATAATCTCCAAACGACAGATTGCATCAAACAGTTCATCCACTGTGATTTCCTGTTTCTGAATGCGGTCGTAGAAATAATAGTAATTGACAGTAAGATTGGAGTCCTTAACATACTCATCTGCATTATCAAAAAGTTTTCCAAATGCAACACGGTCATTCTTTACGGGTTTCAGTTTGATTCGTGTATCCTCGTCTTGATATTTATCAACCAGATATTCAGCATAAATTCTTTCACTTAATGAGACTTTGGCAGGAGTGACAAGTTTTTGTTCCATTGCGTTATACATGGCAAGCATCAGCAATGAAACGGTTGTCAATCGTTGCTGACCGTCAATAACAAGAAATTCATCATTTGCTCCCTCTGGATTAAATACAGATACGATACTTCCGAAGAAGTGGCTTTTTCTATGGTTTTGAACAACTTTGATAAGGTCATCAAAGAGCTGTTTGCAGTTTTCAGTTTTCCAGTCGTAGTTTCGCTGATACACAGGAATAACAAATCTCTTGTTTGAACCCTGCATATAGGAAACAAGTTTCATTTCAGAACCTGTCATATTATCCCTCGCTTTTCAAATAGAAGTGGTATTTCTATTATACCATAGTTTTACATATTCCGCAAATATTTTTTTCAAATACCGTTTCCATCCCTTGATTTCCCGATTTCCGTATGCTATAATATAAGTGTAAAGTCATTCAATTCTAAAAGTTCAGTATCTGTACCATAAGAAATGGAGCGGTTCAGTCAAGGGAAAGTATATTCAAAAAGCAAAACAGGAAATCATCAATCAGAATGACAGGAAAACAATAAAATATAAAATAAGGCGTTATCGAAAATGCAAAATGGCATTTAATTCGGTAACGCCTTTTGTTATCTCTTTACGCTTTGCAGATGGCAGAGCTGAAATATAAAAAGGAAAAAGAAAAGTGATTCAATGTGAGCTGACACAGCGGTATGCGTTTCACAAAAAATGCACAGCAAAATCAGCACTTTTCAAAAAATCAGCTTTACCTGAACGGGTTATACCGACACGAATGTGTAGGTATAACCTGTTAAATAGGGATATATGTGATTTTTTGAAGCAATTTCAAGTGGATTCAGCGTGGGAAAAGCTGGATTTGCGGACGTTTTAGGGCTTTTTGACTTACTAAAAAGCTACCTTCCCGTTCTTAACAAATTTCAATTTTATAAAGAAACGGCGATATTTTTACGGGATAATTATGCCTATTCGGCTAATACGTCTGTAATACGCATTATTACGTCAAAGAAAATTAGCTAAAAAATAATACGTCTTTATACGTCAGAAAGGAGTCTTACAATGGCTAAACAGAAAAATATTCGTTATCTTCTGAAAAGTGAGTTGAAGAAACTTGAAAGCTACGGACAAAAGAAACATGAAGATAAAAAGAAAACATACGATGAAAGAAAGCAACTAAAAGCAAAGGGGTATTCTCTCGCAGAACGTGAAAAAATGTGCAATTACAGCAAGGATAAAATTTATAGCATACAAACAATGGAAACATATCAAAGAGAAGTCTCAAAATTTGCAGATTGGCTTAATAATCAGGGTAAAGGTAAAATCACGATAGAGCAAGCAAAAGATGAAATACAAGCGTATATGGATAGTTTGAAAGAACGAGGACTATCCGCAAGCAGTATTCATACAGCATTGGCGGCTTGTTGTAAGGCTACTCATAGTTATATGCGTGATTATGATGTGCCTGAACGCCGTTTGGCAGATATGACAAGAGGAAAAAAGGAAGTTAGAAACGATAGGTACAATGAAAGAAATCATGCGGAAATTCTTGCTGTGAACCGTATCATTGGAGTTAGAAGAAGCGAATTGATGGAGATTCGTGTGAGGGATGTCAGTGAATCAGGTAACATAATGAAGATTTATACCAAAGGCAAAGGCGGAAAAGACAATTATCAAATAATTACAGAAGAAAGTGAAAAAGAAGTCATCAGACAATATATGAGGGATAAATCCGAAAACGAGAGATTATTTCCAAAAGAAATGTTTCGTAACGATGCAGACTTACATTCGCAGCGAGCAGAACGTGCAAAAATAGTCTATCAGCGTGTTCTTGAAGATATGAAACAGAATCCCAATAGGCGTGAATATTACAGAGATTTTATTGAAAAGGAGTTTGAGAAAAAGGGAAAGAAAGTACCTACAAATCTTGATAAAAACTACGTTTGCAGAGGTTCATTCAGAGAAATGTTAATCAAAGAGGGTAAGGAAATTAGTTATGACAGAGTAGCGGCGATGTATGTTTCCCTGACAGTAACAAGCCACTGGCGTGTCGATACAACAATACAGCACTACCTCACAAAATAATTTTTGAAAAAATTTTTTCAAAATTGGTGTTTGGTATATTGATTTCCACAAAAATATGTAATATAATATAAGTAAGTTAAGGTTTATAAAGTTCAGTTTTCTTAAAGTTAAGGCGTATTGTCGCTGCACACACGGCAATTCAAAAATTAAACAGAGGTATTAAAAACACAGAATGAGGCTATCAAAAACAGCCTAATTCTGTGTTATTTTTTATAGAAAGGGGTGTAACAGCGGCAATGAAAAAGAAAGCTGACAGAATTACATTGCATAAGAAAATCTGGTGTAAAATTCGCTATTATCAGCAGTTGAATAATATTGATGATGAAGTACTTGCGACTGCTTTGAATGTGCATGAAAGAACACTCAGAGAATATGATAAAAATTCCGCAAACGTGACAATGGGCAAGATTGATAATTTTCTGTACGTTAATAACATCACGCTTGATGAGCTTTTAAATGCGTAAAATACCGCCGATAAAGGCGGTTTAATCAGATGAATTTTATAGAAAGCTATTTACAAAATCTCGAAAATGAGGTATAATAAGAATGGAATCAATTCGTTCTGTTATGCCTCATTTGTTAGGAGGTATATAGAATGAAAGCAAAGAAACTTCCCTCAGGAAATTTCAGAGTTCAGGTCGTTGCTGGTTATGATGAAAACGGCAAAAGAATCGTCAAATCCTTTACCGATTCCGAGGAATGGAGAGCAATCAAGAGAGCTACCGATTATCTTGCGGACATAAAAAATGTAGTCAGTTCCGATGTCACGCTTGCAACTGCAATGGAACGCTACATAAAAAGCCGTAAAAATGTCATTGAAGAAACTACTGTCCGCAATTATAACCAAATTCTGAAACACAGATTCAAGTCTATCATGAATGTGAAAATCTGTGACTTACAGCCGATTCAGATTCAGCAATCTATCAATGCAGATGCAAAAGAAGCAAGTGCCAAGACACTGAAAAATGCCTATGGCTTGCTGAAATCTGTACTGAAAATGTATGACTATGACAAGAATTTGAGTAGCATCAGACTTCCGAAATTGAGGAAAAAGGTCAAGGAGTTGCCGAGTTTTGAAACGCTGTTCGCAATTGTAAAAGGCACAAGCGTAGAGCTTGCTGTTCTGCTTGCGGCATGGTTGAGCTTGAGAATTGGTGAAGTAGTAGCATTGAAGTTTGAGGACATCAATACCGATAGAAAAACTATCAGAATCCATAGAACCATTATTCAGACTGAAGAGGGATTGAAAGAGCGTGAAGGATGCAAAACAGCCAACAGCACAAGAGAATTGGAAATTCCCGATTATGTCTTTGAGCTGATTCAGGAAATTCCTCATGAATCCGATACTGATTTTCTCTTTTCGATGACAAGAAAGGCACTATATAGCCGTTTTAAAAGGCTTATGAAGAAGAATAACATTGACATCACATTTCATGATTTACGCCATCTGAACGCTTCTGTTATGCTGATGCTCGGCATACCTGATAAATATGCAATGGAGCGTGGTGGATGGTCTACGGACTGTATTCTGAAAAGCGTTTATCAGCAGACTTTCAGTTCGGAGAGAAAGAAAGTTGATAAAATCATTGATGGATATTTCAATGGTATTATCAAAGAATCGGAAAATGCAGAATCAGCTTGATGCTGAAATTCCGAAAAAATCACACGAAATCACACGAATACGGTTTAAAACCGCTGAATACAGCCATTTAAGGCGTTGGGTGTAAGGTTCAAATCC
>JAFSBM010000231.1 GCA_017437285.1 Ruminococcus sp.
ATACAGATATGGTATCGTTGGTCATTTCGATCAGTGTAATCTTCTTGAATATGTTGAAAATGGTACATTAGAAGTTGAAGCAACTGATTTTGATAATAAAACTCCAGGTACATACACAATTTATGTTACCTACGGTCTTGAAACTACTTCATTTGATGTAACTGTTAAGGGTAAAAGAGTAATCCCCTCAGGCGACTCAAACGGTGACGGAGAGTTCACAGTTGCCGATATGGTAGTTGTACAGAAGCATATTATGGGCAAAAAGAACGCTAAAATTTCTGAATGGGAAAATGTTGACTATTATGAAGATGGACATATTGACGTTTATGACTTCATGTTAATGAGAGAACAGTATGTTGAAAATGTGGAATAATACTAATTCAAAAACAGCATAAATCCTGTATATTATCGTTGGAAAACCTCATCATCCGCCTTGACGTACAGTATTACAGCTTTTAAATCAAAACAGAAAATTTAAAATTTATTTTGGGGGACGAAATAGATTTAACGGGCGGTCATTTACTGCCCGTTTTTGTTTGCGGAAAAACAGTACTTGACATACAGGGCAAATCCGCTTATAATATAAAAGGGTGATAGTATGATTAATCAGGCAGAGGAAAGCATTTGCCAAGAATTTGGCAGAAAAATATGGACAAAATTCCGCCGTGGAGTTCGTGATTACCGCCTTATCAAAGAGGGCGACAAGGTTGCCGTGTGCATATCAGGGGGAAAGGATTCCCTGCTTATGGCACTTTGTATAAGACGGCTCCAGCGTAATGGGGAAATCCCCTTTGAAGCGGAATATATCGCTATGAATCCGGGCTACAGCCGTGAAAATCTGGAAAAAATAAAGGAGAACTGCAAGCTTCTTGACCTGCCTGTTTCCTTTTACGATACAAATATATTCAACTCAGCGGAGAAATCGCCGAAAAATCCCTGCTTTTTATGCTCACGACTTCGCCGTGGCTGGCTGTATAAGCAGGCTCAGGCAATGGGCTGCAATAAAATAGCCTTGGGACATCACTTTGACGATGTAATTGAAACGATATTAATGGGAATGTTGTACGGCTCGCAGATGCAGACAATGATGCCTAAGCTTCATTCCGAAAACTACAGCGGTATGGAGCTTGTCCGCCCTCTGTATCTCGTCCGTGAGGGTGATATAGTGGACTGGGCGGAGGCAAATGGGCTGACGTTTATCGGCTGTGCCTGTGCAATGTCGGAAAAGTCCGAAAAAGGCTCAAAGAGGGCAGAGATAAAAGCACTCCTTGCACAGCTGAGGCAGACAAATCCGGCGGTGGATATGAATATTTTCAGAAGTGCTGAAAATGTCAATCTTCAAACGCTGATTTCCTATCATATCGGTGAAAATCGCCACCATTTCCTCGATGATTACGAGGAGGGAATGACAATCAGAGGTACAAAAAATTTAAGCTGTTAGCCTTTAGCCTTTAGCCATTAGCTTTTAAAACGGTAGATTAATTTCTGCCGTTTATTTTTTATGTGCAGAAAATATGGGCGGTAATATTCGCCCCTACACAAATTATATCATCATACATAAGAAAAGACGGCAGAAAAAAATTCCACCGTCCAAAAAAGCTAATGGCTAAAGGCTAATAGCTAAAAGCTAATGGCTTAAAAAAGCAATTCTCCCTCGCTAACCAACAAACGAGGGAGAACATAATTAAGAAGGGATAGTATAAATTCAGTAATAGAGAGGGTATAACTAACTAAAATTAAAGGTTGAACATAATGTTGTTCAGAACAGCTTCAAGCATTTCCTGTCTGCCGCTTGAAAGTGAATCTGTAACTTCACCCTTTTCAAGAGCATACTTTTCGAGGTCAGCAAGACCAACCTTGCCGTCGATAATGTCCTTACCGATGCCCTCATTCCATGAAGCATAACGGTCATCAACAAACTTGTCAATTCTGCCGTCAGAAATAAGCTTGTCAGCAATTCTTAGACCGAGTGCGAATGTATCCATACCTGCAATATAGCTGTGGAAAATATCCTCAGGTGTGAAGCTTCCACGTCTTGCCTTGGAGTCGAAGTTAAGACCGCCGTTTGTGAAACCGCCTGCTTTGAGTACTTCGTACATACAGAGAGCAGCCTCATATACGTTTGTTGGGAACTGGTCAGTATCCCAGCCGAGAAGTGTATCGCCCTGGTTAGCGTCGATTGAACCGAATGCACCGTTCTCACGAGCAACACGGAGTTCGTGCTGGAATGTGTGCTGTGCAAGTGTAGCGTGGTTAGCCTCAATGTTCATCTTGAAATCCTTGTCAAGACCGTACTTGCGGAGGAATCCGAGAACAGTAGCTGTATCGAAATCATACTGGTGCTTTGTAGGCTCCTTTGGCTTAGGCTCAATGTAGAAATCGCCTGTGTAGCCGATTGAACGAGCGTACTCAACAGCCATCTTCATAAGACGAGCCATATTGTCAAGTTCAAGTCCCATATTTGTATTAAGGAGAGTTTCGTAACCCTCACGGCCGCCCCAGAATACATAGCCGTTACCGCCAAGCTTTACTGTAGCGTCGATAGCCTTTTTAATCTGTGCAGCTGCGTATGCGAAAACATCAGCAGAGGGAGAAGTTCCTGCACCGTGCATGAAACGTGGGTGGTCGAAGCACTTAGCTGTACCCCAGAGAAGCTTCTTTGAAGGGTCTGCTGCCATTTTGTCAGCAATGTAATCAACAATCTTGTCAAATTCTGCATTTGTTTCTGCAAGTGAGCCGTATTCGGGTGAAAGGTCACGGTCGTGGAAGCAGAAATAGTCAATGGAAAGCTTATCCATAATCTCGAATGCAGCGTCTACCTTAGCTTTTGCACGTGCAGCAGGCTCACTTTCGCCCCATGTCTTGTCAGTTGTACCGCAGCCGAACATATCAGTTCCGTCGCCGCCCATTGTGTGCCACCATGAGAGAGCAAATTTAAGCTGCTCCTTCATTGTCTTGCCGCCGATAACTTCATCGGGATTGTAGTATTTGAATGCGAGGGGATTTGTACTATCCTTGCCCTCGTAAGGAATTTTACCTATATTGCTGAAAAATTCGCTCATTTTAATAACCTCCGTTTAATATGATATTTTTAAATTAAAAAAAGATGCTGGGAAGCGGCTTTCGCCACACCGCTTACCCAAAAATCAACATGAACCTTTGGCAGTACCGCACAATCTCTGTGCGGTATTGCCGTAAACAACTTCCTGTGCTGATGAAGAAGTGTTTTTCATTAATCTCATTATATACCTTTCTGTAAAAATCGACTAATCAATTCTTGCGGTATTAAAAACAAAATTTGCTAACTTGTTAAGAATTGTGAAAAAAATAATTTTCAGACAGCGTGAAATTACGTATTATCGGGATTATTCTGAGTTGTCAGATGTTTTGTACAGTCTGCGGAACTCTGAGGGGGTGCAGTTTTTATGTGCCTTGAAAATTCTGTTGAATGTAGTAAGGCTTAAAAATCCTGAACGCATTGCAATTTCCGTTATAGAAATTGTGGGGTCACAGAGCAGCTGTTCAGCCATTTTGATACGTTTGCAGCTGATATACTGAACGCAGGACATATTATTATACTTTTTAAAAAGGCGTGAGAAGTGAAATTTGCTGTAACCTGCAATTTCCGCCAATGTATCGAGGGAAAGCTCCTCGGTGAAATTGTGGTTTATGTAATTCATAACGTATTTCAGCTTTGCACTGTCGTCGGAGCTGATATTGTCCTTGTCCTCGCCTGTGCCGACCTGACGCAGCTGTGATTCACGTACAGCTGTGAGAATATTCAGCAGATTCATATAAATCTTAGCGTCTGCCACAGGGGATTTTGAGTAATAATCCGAATAAATGTCAAGAATTCCCTTACGTGCAATAAGGTACAGTTCCTTGTCGGGTTCGGGAGTGATGTACACCGATGAACTGAATACAGGCAAAAGGGAATCAAGTATAGCATTGCCGCCAAGCTGGGTATTATCGCATTGGAAGAAGATTCTCCGCCCCTCCCTTGCAGGCATGGAATGAAGCTCTCCCGGAGGAATTATAAGTATTTCCTTTTCTTTAAGGACATATTCCTTGTCCCCCGAAATTACGGTAAAATCGTTGGTCAGCGGAATGATTATTTCCACGGCATTGTGCCAATGAATTGGATACGCCTCGGTTTCAACATTGTCGTGGAGCATTACCACACGCTTGTTTTCATATTCAACGGTTTCGTAAACTCCTGTGAGATTTTTAATCATAAATTGCCACCTCGCATTATTTTGGCTTGTTCTGATTTGTAATATTTGTGATTTTGACGAAAATCCCCTAAGCATGGGGTTTTTCTTTTCATCCTATGCTACTATTATACACCAAAATGATATAATTTGTAAATACTGTTTGAATAATTTGTGTAAATTCAGCAATTGATGAACAGAGTACCGCAATTTTTGGTTAGTGATAGAATGGAAAAAGATATATAATTAATTCATAAGATAGAAAAAGCACAATTTCAGAAAATGATTGATGTGCATTAAGCAGGTGAGGAAATGGCGGTAAAATTTTCGGAGTTGAATTACGGAACTTTCGGAAACTGTGTATGCCTTGAAAATGGCAGAATAAAGCTGATTGCTACGGCTGACGCAGGGCCGAGAATTGTATGGTTCGGAGCTGTTGACGGAAACAATATGCTCTTTGAGGATAATGACCGTAACTTCTATGAAATAAACCGTGGATATGGTGTGTGGTATGCTTACGGAGGCCACAGAGTATGGACTGCTCCCGAGGTTATGCCCGAAACTTACCTCCCTGACAACTCAGGTGTTGTGTACAATTTTTGCAATAACACACTTACACTTATTGCTCCTGTCACAATTTTTGGCAAGCAGATAAGTATGGAAATCACAATGAATGACGACAACACAGTTGACATTGTGAACAAAATTGAAAACTGTTCCGCAAAACCCGCTTACTTTGCTCCGTGGTCAATTACAGGACTTGCGGCAGGCGGTACGGAGTATATACCTTTATGTAAGGACGATAACGGATTTCTCCCCAACAGGACAATGGCTCTCTGGAGTTATTCCGATATAAAGGACGAGAGATTTGACCTTACAAATGAATATGCGGTTTTACGTCAGGACCCACAGAACAAAAAAGCTTTCAAGGCTGGTTTCAACGTGACTGACGGCTATGTGGAATACCGCAAGGATTCCTGCATATTCAGAATGACCTTTGATAATTACCGTAAAGCGGAATATCCCGATTTCTGCTGCAATTACGAAACATATACAAATCATCTGTTTCTTGAATGTGAGCTGCTGGGCGAGCTGAAAAGCTATGCTCCCGGTGAATCGGCGGTAATCCGTGAAAAATGGGCAATTATAAAGAATAAGGATTCTGTAGAATCCGAAAGAAAGGACGGTTAGAGTGGAGAAATATAAAAACGAAGCATTAACCGCACAGGAGAGAGCAGAAGATATTGTCAGCAAGCTCAGTGTAACAGAGGCTGCGTCACAGCTTAAATATGACGCTCCCTCGGTGGAAAATCTTGGAATTCCTGCATACAACTGGTGGAGCGAGGGCTTACACGGTGTTGCAAGAGCAGGAACGGCAACCATGTTCCCACAGGCTATAGGTCTTGCGGCAATGTTCGATGATGAACTTCTCGAAAAGGCAGCAGACGTTATTTCCGACGAAGCACGAGCAAAATACAATGAGTATTCGGCTCACGGCGACAGGGATATTTACAAGGGACTTACTCTTTGGTCGCCGAATATCAATATATTCCGTGATCCACGCTGGGGCAGAGGTCAGGAAACATATGGAGAAGATCCATATCTCACCGCAAGACTTGGAGTTGCTTTCACAAAGGGACTTCAGGGCAGCGGAAAGGTTCTGAAAACTGCCGCCTGTGCAAAGCATTTCGCTGTTCACAGCGGACCGGAAGCAAGCCGTCATGAATTTGACGCAAAGGCAAACAAAAAGGATATGGCGGAAACATATCTTTACGCTTTTGAATATCTTGTAAAAGAGGCTAAAGTCGAAAGCGTTATGGGTGCTTACAACAGAGTAAACGGCGAACCTGCCTGTGCCAGCACAGAGCTTATGAAAAAGCTTGATGAATGGAACTTTGACGGGCATTTCGTTTCAGACTGCTGGGCAATCCGTGACTTCCACCTCAACCATATGGTTACAAAAACTGCTCCCGAATCGGCAGCATTGGCATTGAAAACAGGCTGTGACCTCAATTGCGGAAACACCTACATTCACCTGCTTATCGCTCTCCGTGAGGGATTAATCACAGAGGAGGATATCCGCAAAGCTTGCGTAAAGCTTATGCGTACAAGAGTCCGCCTCGGAATGTTCGATGAGAAAACGGAGTATGACTCACTTGACAGCGAAATCGTTGCCTGCGAAAAGCATAAGGCACTTTCCCTTGAATGTGCAAGACGTTCAATGGTACTGCTGAAAAATAACGGCATACTTCCCCTCGACAGGAACAAAATCAAGACAATCGGCGTAATCGGACCAAATGCTGACAGCCGTGCAGCCCTTGAGGGCAACTATAACGGCACAGCTGACAGATACATTACATTCCTTGAGGGAATACAGGACGAGTTTGAGGGCAGAGTGATGTACTCACAGGGCTGTCACCTCTACAAGGACAGATGTATGGCACTTGGAATGGCTGATGACCGTATTGCAGAAGCTGAAATTGTTGCTGACCATTCAGATGTGGTTATCCTCTGTCTTGGTCTTGACGCTACAATTGAGGGCGAGGAAGGAGATACAGGAAACGAATTCTCCTCAGGCGATAAAAATGACCTGTTCCTCCCCGAGTCACAGCGTAAGCTTGTAAAGGCTGTGATGAAGCGTGGAAAGCCTGTTATCATCGTAACAGCGGCAGGAAGTGCAATTAATGTTGACGCTGACTGTGACGCTGAAATTCACGCTTGGTATCCGGGACAAAACGGCGGAAAGGCACTTGCAGAAATCCTTTTCGGCAAGGTTTCACCGTCAGGAAAGCTCCCCGTTACATTCTATAAGAGTGCTGAGGGACTTCCCGAATTCGAGGATTACAGTATGGAAAACCGTACATACAGATATGTAAAGGATAACGAAAATATCCTCTACCCATTCGGCTACGGTCTTACATATTCAAAGGTTGAGTGTACCAATGTTGAATACAGCGACGGTACAGCAGCCGTTACCGTTACAAACAGCGGTGAAAATGACACAGAAGATGTAGTTCAGCTTTACATCAAGGGCTACAGCGAAAATGCTGTGAAGAATTACAGCCTCTGCGGATTTAAGCGAGTTTCCCTTGCAAAGGGCGAAACAAAAACAATTGAGATTAAACTCTCAGACAGTGCATTTACAGCTGTCAACAACGAGGGCGAAAGAGTAAGCGGCGGAGATAAATTCACTCTCTACGCAGGAACTGCTCAGCCCGATGAAATCAGTACGAATTTAACAGGTACCAAGAGTGTATCTGTTGATATTAAATTTTAATTAAAATGTATTAAATGGAGGTTTTTACTATGAAAAAGGTATTATCTATGCTCGCTGCAATGTCCATGCTCCTCGCTATGACAGCTTGCGGTCCCGAAGAGGGCAGCAGTTCTACTGATGCCGGCACAAACAACTCATCTTCATCTGAGGAAAAGAAGGACGAGAACAAGGGCGACAGCGGCGAGAAGGAAACTCTCAATGTTTGGGCATTCACAGACGAAGTTCCCGGCATGGTAGACAAGTACATTGAGCTTAACCCTGAGTTCGGTGAGAAGTACGAAATCAAGAAGACAATCATTCCTACAACAGACGGTGAATATCAGCCTGCTCTTGACCAGGCTCTTATCGCTGGCGGCGATGACGCTCCTGACATCTATGCTGCTGAGGCTGCTTTCATCCTCAAGTATTCACAGGGCGAGTGTGCTAAGTATGCTGCTCCTTACGAGGATCTCGGCATTGACGTAGCTAACAAGATTTCTGAGGCTGACATCGCACAGTACTCTGTAGATATCGGTACAAATCCCGACGGTAAGGTTGTAGGTCTTGGATATCAGGCTACAGGCGGTGCATTCATCTATCGCCGTTCAATCGCTAAGGACGTATTCGGAACAGATGATCCTGCAACAATCAAGGATAAGATCGGACCCGGCTGGGATAAGTTCTTCGACGCAGCTGAGGAACTCAAGGCTAAGGGCTACGCTATCGTTTCCGGTGACGGTGATATGTGGCACGCTGTTGAGAACAGCTCTGAATCAGGTTGGGTAGTAGATGACATGCTCGTTATTGATGAAAAGCGTGAAGCATTTATGGACTACTCCAAGAAGCTCATGGACAACGACTACCACAACAATACAGAGGACTGGAAAGATGCTTGGTTTGCTGATATGAAGGGCGAGGGTGAGACACCTGCATTCGGTTTCTTCGGACCTGCTTGGCTCATCAACTACACAATGGCAGACAACTGCGGCGATGATAAGGACACTGAAGAGCGTGAAGGCACATGGGGCGACTGGGCTGTTTGTGAGCCTACAGTTGGCTTCTTCTGGGGCGGTACATGGCTCCTCGCTAACAAGGATACAGAGCATAAGGAAGCTGTTGGCGACTTCATTGAGTGGGTAACTCTTGATTCATCTGAAACAGGTCTTCAGTATATGTGGGCTAACGGAACATACAATCCTGATTCACCTACAAAGGACTGTGTTGCTTCAGGTACTGTAATGGCTAAGTCCAACGGTGAAGTTGACTTCCTCGGCGGTCAGAATATGTTTGACGTATTCGTTCCTGCTAACCAGTTCGCAAACGGTAAGAACCTCACTCCTTACGATGAGAAGATCAACTCTCACTGGAGAGATCAGGTTCGTCAGTACACATCAGGTCAGAAGACAAAGGAACAGGCAATTGCTGACTTCAAGACAGCTGTAAGCGATGATCTCGCTATCGAGGCTGCTGAATAATTAATTATAATTCCAATATGCAAACCGCACAGGGCGTAATGCCTTGTGCGGAATTGCCATAACTATAAGGTGGTGGCGAAAGCTTGAAAACTAAATTAAAGGGTGTCAGCTACGCTAAGTGGGGTTATATATTCAGTATTCCTTTTATTGTTACATTCCTCATTTTCTCGCTGTATCCTACATTCTACACTTTACTTCTCGGTTTTACCGACTGTGTCGGACTTAACAATACCGAGTGGAAATTTCTTGAAAACCCTTTCGATAACTTCAAGACAATTTTTGAAAACAATTCATTTAAGAAATCTTTGAAGAATACTGTTCTTATCTGGGTACTGAACTTCACACCACAGATTACAATGGCACTTCTTCTTTCAGCTATTTTCACATCTCACAGAAATGAGATCAAGGGAAAAGGCTTCTTCAAGGTAGTATTCTATATGCCCAATATCATTACTGCGGCATCAGTTGCTGTCCTCTTTAATGCACTTTTCTCATACCCTATAGGTCCTGTCAATGACCTTCTTGTATCATTCGGATTCCGTGATGAACCATACAACTTCCTCGTGTATAAAACACCTTCACAGCTTATTGTAGCGTTCATTCAGTTCCTTACATGGTACGGAAATACAATGATAGTACTTATTTCAGGTATCCTCGGTATCAGCCCCGACATTTACGAGGCAGCTGAAATCGACGGTTCCAACGGTTGGCAGACATTCTGGCAGATTACAGTTCCAAACCTTAAAACAGTTCTTCTGTACACACTTATCACCAGCCTTGTAGGTGGTCTTAATATGTACGATATTCCTAAGCTGTTCAATAAGGGCGGTCCTGACGGTTCAACTCTGACAACCAGCGTATTTATCGCAAACCAGGCGTTCAGCGGAAGATATCTCTACAACAGAGCCGCTGCCGCAAGTATGATTCTTTTCGCTCTTATTTCTATTCTTTCAGCTATCCTCTTCTGGCTCATGCGTGATAAGGACGAGGCAAGAATTGAAAAGGAAAAGAGAGATGCTCGCCGTGCGGCGAAGAAACAGCAGAAGGAGGCAATAAAATGGCAGTAGTAGCTGGTAAAAGTTCAGGAAATGTTGCTTTTAAAATATTCGGCTATGCACTTTGCATTTTCCTTGCCATTATAAGCTTGTTTCCTTTTGTAATCATGATCGTCAACTCAACAAGAAGTACAACTCAGATTCAGCAGCACGCTGTATCACTTATTCCATCAACGTACTTTTTCAAGAACCTTGATGTACTTTTAGACAAGTCTTTCGATCCTTTAAAGGGATTCTTCAACTCCCTTATTATTTCCTCATGCTCAACAATCTGTACAGTTTATTTCTCAACAATGACTGCATACGCTGTTGTAGCTTATGACTGGAAATTAAGAAAGCCTTTCTTCACACTTATTATGTGCGTACTTATGATTCCTGCACAGGTATCAAGTATCGGTTTTTATCAGTTCGTATATAAGATTGGACTGACAAACAACTTCCTCGCACTTATTCTTCCATCAATTGCAGCTCCTACTGTAGTATTCTTTATGCGACAGTATATGATACCTGCACTTCCAATGGAAATTCTCCAGTCCGCACGTATTGACGGTGCAGGAGAAATCAGAATTTTCAATCAGATTGCTCTGCCGATGATGAAGCCTGCTATGGCTACACAGGCTATCTTTGCCTTTGTAACAAGCTGGAACGCATTGTTCCTCCCTCAGATTCTTCTCATCGACAATGACAAGCACACACTGCCAATCATGGTAAGCCAGCTCAACGGTGATATTTACCGTACAGAGTTCGGTGCAATTTATCTTGGACTGTTCCTCACAGTTCTTCCTGTACTTGTGATATACTTCCTCCTTTCAAAGCATATCATTGCAGGTGTTGCACTTGGCGGTGTAAAGGGTTAATCTCAAAAATGTAATCGGGCTATAAAAAAATAAATGCCCGTAAAGCGTTTCACAGGCGATACATTACATACACACTTTCCAATATAAAACAACGTCCCCGATTATCTCGGGGACGTTGTTTTTTATAGACTTTAGTAGGGGCGGATATTATCCGCCCGAAATTTCGGAGCGAAATTTATCCAAAAAATGTATACATTGCTTCTTCAAGTTCGGGTGTGCAGTTGTCGGTATAGACAGTTATTGTATCCCTTTCGGGTGGGTAAAGGCCGAGGTAATCATAATATAGCCTTGTTGTCAGAATAGCGCTGCCCTTTTCGTCAGAGGCTTCAATGGTTATATTATAGTAGAGCATATTCTTTTCTTCATCATACATATATTCACTCTGAGAGCAATTATCCAATTTAAACCCTGCTTTACGAAAACTCTTACGGCTTTCAATATAGCTGTCAGAATATTCTTTTCTGAAGTAATTGTAGCCGGACCCAAAATCATCAGGGAAATAGTAAAATTTGTGATATGAAAAGTAATTAAGAGCATATGCAAATTCTGAATAATTATCTTCTGAGGGATAACCTGAAACAAGTTTGTACAAACCGTCAGATTCTTTTATAAATCCAAATCTTATTTCTCGTCCATCCTCATATTTCATTGTAACATAATTAAGAATTGAATGTGATTTTTTGGTTAATCCAGTCTGAGTATATTCTGAATAAACAGAAATGCTCTTGACTTTTGTATCGCCGAACTCTTTTTCATATGTTTCTTTAAGAATTTTTTCGTCATTTTCTCTTAGATTAAAAGATAACCCATAACCAAAAATGTATTCTTCAAAACTATGTCCCTGTTCCTTAACAAGAGAAGCAAAATCCTTATCGGCAATGTAATTCGCCATTTTACGGACTTCAAGTGATTGTATTATTGTTTCAAAGCTGTGAAGTCCGTCCATTTTTGTAATCTGCCCGAATGTGAGATAACCAAGAACGCCTAAAATAGCCAGTAAAAGTATGCCGCATATACCCGATTTCCACGTAAGCTTTTTGATTTTGCGGTTGACTTTTTTGAATGTTTCCTTTTCATCGGGAACGGGTGCGGATTTACTGTCCACAGGCATTTTTTCGCAGAGCATACGGCAATTTTCGCAGTCCTTGATATGCTCCTCAATCATTGCCTTGCTTTCCTCGCTGCACAATCCCTCCTCATAAAGCGGGATAAGGTCTTTTATAATTTTGCAGTCCATTTTCATTCCTCCGTTTCGCTTTTTATAAGCTGTATAATTTTTTCCTTTGCCCTGTAGAAAGTCACTCTCGCCCAGTTTTCGCTTTTGCCGAAAATATCGCCAATATCGGCAAATTTCAGTTCCGCAAAAACTCGCAGGGTGAATATTTCCTTGTAGGGGTCATCAAGGTTATGGAGAAGCTTGTGTATTTCCAGAGCCTGAAAGCGGTCACCGAATTTATGCTCTATGTCGTTTTCAAAGGCATTTGACGCATTTTCAAGGGGCAGATTATTATTATCCGCCCGCTTGGCATTATTGAGAAATTCATTCTTTGCTATGCTGAAAAGCCACGTTTTCACGGACGATTCCCCACGGAATTTATCGTAATGGGTAAAGGCTTTCAGCATAGTATTCTGCAAAATATCCTTTGCCTCATTTTCGTTCATACAAAGGCTGAGGGCATAATGATAGACATCGGCGGCATAAAGCTCGTATATTTTATCAAAGTTCTCCATTCATTCACCTCGATTACTGTAAATTTTCAGAGAATAATGCATTATTGTGTTTCTCTGATAATTAGACAACTCATAATTATATTTCGTTACAGAGTTTTGAAAATTTTTCTTTTAATTTTTTCAGATACTTTTATGGCAGAATGATAAAGTGATAAAAGTGTAAGGCTTATCAATATTCCGCCGATTATATCCGTAAACCAATGTACTCCAGAAATAAGTCTGCCAATAATTGTAACTGCAATAATGGCATAGGAAATGATTTTAACAGCTGTATTGATTTTTTTACTTCTGATAAGCCTGCTGCATTGGTCAATACACACGGACATAAGACAAATAGTCATAAGTGTATGCGATGAGGGATACGAGGCTTCAAGCCTGCCATTCATCAGTGCAGGGCGGTAGTTGATAACATAACTTTCGAAAAAGAGATATACCGCAATAACAAGTATGTAAAAAATTCCAAGAATTATAATGCTTTTATCAACCTTAAAAAGGCTTTTTCTGCGGATAAGCTGTGCAACACCAACGGCAAAAAATACAAACGTGGTAAATACAGGAATAAGTCCCAGCCAGTCGGTAATATGATACCATATCATATTTACTCCGAAAAGATTGTGGATAAAACTGTTGACAGCTGCAAATCCTATTTCCGATTTCTGCGGTCCGATTGGCTGAACGTCTGCAAGCTTTGTCAGCAGAGTGAATATCACAGAGGATATGCAAAGCAGAACGGTGATAAAAAATGTGTGTTTGTTTTCCTTTTTCATAATAAATTCTCCTTAAAGGGGTTCTCTGAAAACCGGAACACAAGCGAAATTTCGTATATGACAAATATCAGTTACAAGGCGGCAAACCGCAGTAATACTTGATGTATTGCAAGGTTTGCCAACGTAGTAAATGATGTTTGTCATAGAAAGTTTGCTGTGAGGGAGGTTTTTAGAGGTTCCCTATAGCTATTGGCGTTTATTGCCTGAATTTATTATAATACAGAAAATTACGACACGCAAGAAACGGTCGGTAACATAGTGATACCAACCGTGTCATATGGCTATATTTCGCAATGTTACCCTTCGTGTCAGGACTTTTTCACAAGCAGAAAAACCTTGAAAAGCAGGATAAAAAGCGTTAAAGCTACGGCATAGGGAGAATGCCATAAAAGCAGAAAAATCAAAGCAGCTGACAGACAAAGTGAGCTGTATCTGAAAAAATTGTTGAGCTTTTCCCTTTGAAGCAAGACGTATGAAAGATAAGCAATTCCAAATAATCCGCAAAGGCAGATAAGTGAAATGTAAATTATTTTCATATACGGCATTATACTCGTAAGTGAGAAAAGCGACACAGACAGAAATGCACCCTCAGATTCCTGTTTGAAAACAGGCAGAAATAAAATCAGCAAAGTCATAATATCAAGAATTGCAAACACGGCTGATTTTAACTGCAATACCTTTGTTTCGCTTTCTTTTTCGCATACTTCAATCAGTTCGTCGCTTGAAAGAAGTTCGTCAATTGAAACATTGAAAAACTTTGATATTGCCTTTAATGAGTCAATATTGGGGTAACCTCTGTCAGATTCCCATTTTGAAATTGCAGTACGTGATACAAAAAGCTGCTGTGCAAGCTGCTCTTGTGTAAGTTCTTTAGATTTTCGCAGTTTTTGTAATTTTTCGGAAAATTCCATAATTTTTCCTTTCCTTATTATCTTTCCTCAGCAGAAATCTTATTTTTCACCGTCTGCATACGCTTGTCAAGCTCTGCACTCATTTGTGAGCAAATGAGCAGTTCCTCGCTGAGAATTTCCGATTCAGCCTCGGAAAGGTCCTTTTTATATCTCAGCTTATGTTCAAGAGTTGCCCAGAAATCCATAGCAATTGTGCGGAACTGCACTTCCGCTTTCATATAGCGTGTATGATTTTGCAGAAAAATCGGCACTTCAACAATAAGGTGCAGGCTTCTGTAGCCGTTGGATTTCGGATTTTTGATGTAATCCTTTCTCTCGATAAGCTTTACATCGTCCTGACGGAGAAAAATCTCTGCAAGGCGGTAAATATCCTCCTGAAATGCACAGATAATGCGTATTCCTGCCACATCGTAAATATTTTCTTCAAGAGATTTAATATTCATTGGCAGGTTTTTCTGACTCATTTTTTTAACAAGGCTGTCCCATGATTTAAGACGGCTCTTAATTGACTCAATAGGATTTCTGTCGTATTCAAGGGAGAGTTCCTCATTGAGAACGTAGAATTTAGTTTCAATTTCCATAATTACACAGCGGTAATAAGCCATAAGTGTTTCTATGGGCAGGGATTTATCCTTGGCAAAATATACGAATTCTTCTGTCAGCCTTTCGGGATTGAGTTTATTGTATTCCAAAGGTGACAGGTGCGGATATAAATCTAATGGCATAACGCTCCTCCTTTACTGTTCCTATATATTAATTATACTATTTTTCGGGAAAAAGTCAAGGAAATTAGCGGAATTTCAGAAAAACAATTATTCATGATTGTGTTGCAATTCCAAAAGTGTTTCACACCTTTCAGTTATTTTTAATTTGTTTTCGGAAGAAAGTTTATTGAAGATTTTCAGCAGTTCAAATTCCTCTGATGAAAGTTTATCTGAATAATTTCTTGATAATCCAAGAATGTAATCAACACTTACATTGCAAAATTCAGCAACATCTGATATATAATTTATAGGTGCTTTAACTTCCCCACGTTCATATCTGCTTATTTCCTGCTGTGAAATGCCAAGCTGTGCAGCGAGTTCATTTTGTGTGCAGACCGCCTTTCTGACCTTGACAAGATTAGGATAAAGGTATAGGTAATTGTGCATAAAACGAAATCCTTTCTTTTGTGATAGTATACAAATAAAGTGTACATCATAATTGTTGTATTGACAAACGTGAAAAAAGCTGTTATAATATCAGTAATACAACATATATGATGTACAAAGGAATAGTTGTTATTCAAATTTAATTTCACAAAAGGAGTAAGATGTTATGGACATTGCTATTATGATTACAGCACTTGTGCTGGGGTGCATTGGCGGTATTTCCTATAATTCCCTGTGTCGTAAATATGAGGGGGTTATCGGAGTATTCGGTGCTTATTTTATTACAACAGGTATCGGAATGTTAATTTTGGGAATTTCAGGATTATCCAAAAGCGGCTTAAGTGAACTGCTTTTAGTGTTTGGTATTGCAGCAGTAGCGTTACTTTACATGGTTTATATTATGATTAAAAAGTGCAAAACAGTAAAACAACGTATTTTATTGCCTTTCGTAGCAATGCTTATCGGTTTCGGATTCGCTGTGAGAATTACGCTTAAAATTTTCTTACGTATTCCAATGGCAAGTCCTCAAAAAGAAACATCAGTTTTCCCTAAAGTGCTTATTAACCCGAATGGCGAAGAATTTCGTTGTGAATGGAGTAATGATATAAGAGCTGAATACTATTGTTTAAGAACGGGGCAGAGAGTTCAGGTTGAGGAAACTGATATTAGGAGTGGTGGTTCACCACAGGGTTGGCGTAGAGGTTCAGAATAATAGTAATTGGCAGTAAAATCCTCAAATACAATAATTTTCAAAAATAAGCCGCATCGGAACAGCGATTTTACGTTGTTCGGTGCGGCTGTTTCTATATTTTCGACAGTGGCGGATAATATCTGTTCAGATAGAGGCTAACGGCCATACCAAACGCATGAGTGAAAAAACGGTAACAAAAAGGTTTACAAAAGGAAAAGGAAGTGGTAAAATAGAATAAAAAAGGAAAAAGGAGCAAAAAGAATGGAAGAATTTATAAAATGGCTGGAATGCATAGAAGATAAC
>JAFSBM010000026.1 GCA_017437285.1 Ruminococcus sp.
GATTCATTGTAACTCATCAGCTGGGAGGATATATTGAACCCCGTAACTTCAAGGACTTCTATGACCAGATTCTTCAGGCATCAGGATTAGGACATTATACATTCCATGCACTTCGGCATACCTTTGCTACAAGAGCATTGGAACAAGGTATGGATGCAAAAACTCTTTCAACGCTGCTTGGTCATTATTCGGTAGCATTTACCCTTGATACTTACACTCATGTTCTCGATAGTCAGAAGCACGAGGAAATGAGTCTTTTGGAAGAACTGTTTGCTGCTCCTACTACTCAAATACATCATTCATACCCTGTGATTGTTTCCCCCTCTGCTAACGGATTTGTTCTCACTACCATTGACTTTGAGGATCTATCTGTTGAGGCTAATAACATCCAATACGGTATTGACTGCATCCAATCAGCTATTATCCAAAGGACTGCTCGCTCTTATCCACCCTCCCCTACTCCTGTCAACGAACTTGTTCTTAACAGCGGGGAATTTGTTGTTATGGTTAATATTTAGATACGCCTGCATAAAAAATCCTGTCTCGGCTTTGGCTGAGGCAGGATTATATCGTTTATTTTGAAAGAATAAACATAAAATCCATTTACTTTTTTCTGAATCTGCCAGGTGTCACCCCATATTTTTTCTTAAAAGAACGATTGAAATACGACAGATTATCAAAACCACAAGCAGAAGCAATATCCATAATATTTGTATTCGCTGCAAGAAGCATTTGTGCAGCAATTTCCAAACGAAAATCATTGAGATAGGCAATAAATCCCACACCCATACTTTCCTTGAAAAATTTCATAAAATATGATTTACTGTAATAACAAACTCCTGCTATATCCTCTATGGTAATCGGTTCAGCATAATGCGACTCAACATAAGAAAGAATTGTTTTGAGCTTTTCCAGCTGTTTTCGTGGCGGTCTATCTTTATAGACACTGCACTGTGCATGCAGATGATATAACAGCAAATACAGATGCCCCTTAACTGCAAGCTGGTATCCTTCTGGTCTGCTATCACAGAGTAGGTCAAGCTGTCCAATTGCTTGTGCCATTTCATTGTATCTGCTATCATAGGTTCGGATTACAGCTGAAACATCAATAGCCGCTGAAAACATGAGTGACAGAAAGTTATCCCAGCAAAGATCGCAGCCTCCGGAACGCAGGAAAGACGGCTTGAACAGGATATTTTCATATTCCATCGTGTTGTTACCCAGCTGTCGAATGGCATGCAGCTGTCCAGACATAACGAATACAATATCACCATTCTTCACTTCATATTCAGTCAGATCAACCGAAATTATCCCCATTCCCTTCTTGATGACTATGATCTCTACTTCCTCATGCCAATGCATATTCACAGCAGAAAAATCTAACGGAATGGAACATAGATATGTATTATATGGAAATTCCGGAGAAGTGTGACTTTTGTCTTCATGATAGATTTCGTAATTTGTCAGGTTCAAAAATAACACTCCTCTCAAAAAAAGATAGTATTGTGCAAAAAATAAGCCGTATGATGCAAGACAAAATCGTAAAAATGTGGTACAATATAAGCATACCAGTGATATAAAATCCATACAAAGGAGAAAACTATATGAATTTAAATGAATTGCTTATATCAGCTTATGGCAAATCCATAAGCGAATGCAGTAATGCAGAAATTTACGCTGTCTTGCTGAAAGAAACTGATGTTATGGCGTCACAGAAACACCATATATCAGGCAAAAAGAAGCTCTATTACATTTCCGCAGAATTCCTAATCGGAAAGCTTCTTTCCAACAACCTCATTAATCTCGGCATCTACGAGGATGTGAAAGCACAGCTGGAAGCTGTCGGAAAAGACCTTTGCGACATCGAGGAATTCGAACACGAACCCTCTCTCGGCAATGGCGGTCTCGGACGACTTGCAGCCTGCTTCCTTGATTCTATCGCAACTCTTGGGCTGAATGGTGACGGAATCGGACTGAATTATCACTTCGGACTGTTTCGACAGGTATTCGCAGACAATGCTCAGACAACCATTCCCGATCCGTGGCTTGACGGACACAGTTGGCTGAAACGTACAGAAATCACATATCCTGTGAAATTCCGTGATCTTGAAGTTACTGCAAGACTTTATGAAATCCATGTTACAGGTTATAGCAGCGTAACTAATAAGCTTCGTTTGTTTGACATTGAGAGTATAGATGAATCTATTATAAATGAGGGCATTAATTTCGATAAATCAGAAATCGCAAAGAATCTTACGCTGTTTCTCTACCCTGATGACAGTGACGAAAACGGCAGACTTCTCAGAATTTATCAGCAGTATTTCATGATATCCGCAGGGGCGCAGCTGATTCTTGATGAATGTACTGCAAAGGGATGCAATCTCTACGACCTGCCGAATTATGCGGTGATCCAGATCAATGATACCCACCCAACCATGGTTATTCCTGAATTAATTCGTCTGCTTATGGAAAGAGGCATATCAATGGATGACGCTATTTCCATTGTCAGCCGCACCTGTGCTTACACAAACCATACAATTCTGGCTGAAGCTCTTGAAAAGTGGAAAATTTCTCAGCTTAATCAGGTTGTACCGCAGCTCATGCCCATCATCGAGGTACTCGATAACAAGATACGCCGAAAATTTGACGATTCATCCGTGTATATCATTGACAAGGAAGAACGTGTACACATGGCACACATTGACATTCATTACGGCTTTAGCGTCAATGGCGTAGCATCTCTGCACACGGAGATTCTGAAGAATGAGGAATTGCATCATTTCTACAAGCTCTATCCTGAGAAATTCAACAACAAAACCAATGGTATTACATTCCGCAGATGGCTGATGCACAGTAATCCTGAGCTGTCTTCACTCATCACAAAGCTTATTGGAGATGATTGGAAACACAATGCAGAGGAATTAAAAAATCTTCTTACATTCCGTCATGATGAAGTGGTACTGAATCAGCTGCTTGCCGTTAAGCAGGAGAAAAAACGCCAGCTTGCTGCATATCTTGCCAAGACACAGGGAATTTCCATCAATGCAGATTCAATTTTCGATATTCAGGTGAAACGATTACATGAATACAAACGCCAGCAGCTCAATGCGCTGTATATCATCTGCAAATATCTGGAAATCAAGTCAGGCAAGAAGCCTGAAACACCGATTACTGTCATTTTCGGTGCAAAAGCAGCACCGGCATATACAATTGCCCAGGATATTATTCATCTGATTTTGTGTTTGCAGGAACTTATCGGAAATGATCCCGAAGTGAAACCATATCTGAATGTGATAATGGTCGAAAATTACAATGTAACACTTGCAGAAAAGTTGATTCCTGCATGTGACATTTCAGAACAGATTTCTCTTGCATCAAAGGAAGCAAGCGGAACTGGCAATATGAAATTCATGCTGAATGGTGCATTGACCCTCGGTACAGAAGATGGTGCAAATGTAGAGATTCATGCACTTGTGGGAGATGAGAATATATATATATTCGGCGATGACAGTAATACCGTAGTGGAACGCTACAAGAACGGCAGCTACAATGCAAAGCAGTACTACACAGAAAATCCGACCCTTAAAAAGGCAGTAGATTTCATCATTGGAGAAGAACTTGTAAACATTGGCGACAAAGTACGTCTGGAACGTCTGTTTAAAGAGTTGACTGCAAAGGACTGGTTCATGACCTTCCCTGATTTTGACAGCTATGTAACTGCAAGAGAATCTGCATATACTGACTATGAAAACCGTATGGAATGGGCAGAAAAAATGCTTGTCAATATCGCTCAGGCAGGTTATTTTTCCTCTGACAGAACAATTGCAGAATATAATAAAGACATCTGGAAACTCTAAAATAACGGCTGTATGGAAGAAAATCTCCGTACAGCCGATTATTTATCTGCTGATACAGCTGTTGCGTTCCACCAGTTTATGCGGGACAATAATTTTAGTTGCAAGAAGATTCGGGTTCTCAATATGATTGATTACTTGTGATGCCGCTTCAATACCAAGCTGTACAGAATTAATGTCAATCGAAGTCAACGGCGGTGATGTGATACGGGCAAAGAGAGAATTATTAAATGAAATAATTGACAGGTCTTCAGGTATCCGTATTCCCATTTCAATACAGACTCTTTCAAGCGCAACAGCAAACAGATCGTCACTCACAAGTATTGCTGTAGGACGATTTTCTTTCTGGAGCAGCGTCTGCACCGATGAAAGATTTTCCTCCGGAATGAACGGCAATTCTACAATATTTTCAGGATTAACTGCTATACCGCTGTTCATGAGTGCAAGCTGATATCCGGTTCTGCGGTCGGCAGAAAACATCAGATTTCCATCACTTCCAAGATAAGCAATGTTAGTATGTCCTTTTGCAAGCAGATATTCTGCGGCTTCCTGCCCTGCAAGCACATTATCATTGTCAACATAAACTGTCTGATTAGCGAAACGATGTGCCTTACCAATGACAACATACAAAAGTCCCTCACTGTATAGATAATCAATAATAGGGTCATCCTGTTTTGAGTAGGTGACAATATAGCCATCTATCTGTCCGCTTTTGGCGATGTTCGTCAATGCAAGTAGGATTTCGTCCTCATCCTGTCCGGTGATAACAGTATTAATGTAGCCGTGCTGATTACAGAACTGACTTATGCCACGAATCACCTCAAGATGAAAGGAATTTTCAAAGGATTCCTTCGGTGACGGCGGCAGGATGATGCCGATCGTGCGGCTGACCGCTTCCGGTCCGGCAGACTGTACAGACGGCTCATAGCCGAGCTTTTCCATCGCCTTACGGACTTTTTCCTTGGTTTCACGGCTTATTGACGGATGATTCTTGCAGACTCTTGATGCAGTAGATGGTGATACCCCTGCAAGTGCTGCAACATCCTTTAATGTAACGGACATATAATCCCCCACTTTCTATTTTTTATGTTATATTGCTCTCACAGCTTGAAATTTCACTCGTGTTCAGTTTTTTATAGAACTCCTTGTATTTATTATATGATACTTTTATGCAAATGTCAATGGATTTGCAAAATTTTCTTTGAAATTTCATGCAACTCAATGCAAACTGCAACAAAAATTATTTGTCATATAGTTAAAATGCTGCAAATTATAACTCTTAATTTGTAGAAATTGCTGAATTTATGCAAACAACAAGAAAATTTTCCAAAAACTATTGCAATTATTGCAGAAATATGTTATTATTATTGCATAAGATAAATGCAAATTTGCACAACACAATCATGAAATTGCAAAGCAAAAAGGAGGATGCGATTATGAGCAATCTTTTTAAGATTCATTCGCCGTTGAACGGAACAACGGCAGCATTGGACAGCGTGCCAGATGCAGTATTTTCAGAAAGAGTACTTGGTGATGGCTGTGCAATTATCCCAACAGACGGAAAAATCTACAGCCCCGTGGATGGTGAAATTTCTTCCATTGCGGAAACCAATCACGCCTATGGCTTTAGCTCAGACGATGGGCTGGAGATCCTTGTGCATTTTGGTCTGGAAACCGTTGCACTAAAAGGTGAGGGCTTCAAGCCTCTGGTTTCTGTGGGTGACAAGGTGAAAAAGGGCGATCTTGTCGCAGAAGTGGACATTGCATTGTTAAAAGAAAAGGGTATCAATCTTATCACGCCCGTGCTTGTATGTGACGGTGCAGATGATTTGGAAATGCATGTCACAAGCAATACTGTGAAAGCCGGCGATGTACTGCTTTCATTCGGAGATGCTGTAGAAGAAACAAAGCAATCTAAAATACCTGCAAGCGAACCGGAAAAGCCTGCACCTAAGCAGAAAAAAGGCTTCAATTTCGATTTTCTCCAGAAGCTTGGTAAGGTACTGATGACGGTAATTGCCGTAATGCCCGCAGCAGGTCTGATGATTAGCCTTGGTAAACTTGTAGGAATGGCAGGCAGCGATATTTCCGTTGTAACAACTATTGGCAGCGTTATGGAAAACATCGGCTGGGCAGTAATAAATAATCTACACATCCTGTTTGCAGCAGCAATCGGCGGCAGTTGGGCAAAAGAAAAAGCAGGCGGTGCATTTGCTGCAATCATCGCTTTCATTCTGATCAATAACATTACCGGCGTCATTTTCGGTGTAACGAATGATATGCTGGCCGATCCAAATGCGGTGGTACATTCCCTGTTCGGTCAAGAAATGCTGGTGGAGAATTATTTTACCTCCGTGCTTGGTGCACCTGCACTCAATATGGGTGTGTTCATTGGCATTATCTCTGGTTTCGTGGGCGGTACGGTATACAATAAATTTTACAATTTCCGCAAACTCCCCGATGCTCTCTCTTTCTTCAACGGCAAACGCTTTGTACCGCTGATGGTAATTGTCTGGTCTGTGATTCTCTCTCTTGGACTTGCTGTAATCTGGCCGCTTATCCAGTCAGGAATCAATGCGTTTGGTATCTGGATAGCCAATTCTTCAGATACTTCTCCCGTTCTTGCTCCGTTCATCTACGGTACACTTGAGCGTCTCCTGCTCCCCTTTGGTCTGCACCACATGCTGACAATCCCGATGAACTACACTTCCTTCGGCGGTACTTATGAAATCATGACGGGCGTCAATGCAGGAACGCAGGTATTCGGACAGGATCCTCTGTGGCTCGCTTGGGTAACAGACCTCATCAATCTCAAGGAAAGCGGCGATATAGCAGGCTATCAGGCACTTCTGGAAGGTGTAACACCTGCACGATTCAAGGTCGGTCAGATGATCGGTGCAACCGGTCTGCTGTTGGGTATCGCACTTGCCATGTACCGCAGAGTTGATACAGATAAGCGTAAAAATTACCGTTCCATGTTCATTTCTACCGCACTGGCAGTATTCCTTACAGGCGTTACAGAACCAATTGAATTTATGTTTATGTTCTGCGCACTTCCGCTGTATATCGTTTATGCAATATTACAGGGTTGTGCATTCGCACTCTCCGGTATCATCGACCTAAGACTTCATTTCTTCGGCAATCTGGAATTTCTTACTCGTGTGCCGATGTCCGTCAAGGCTGGTCTTACAGGTGATATTATCCATTTCCTGATTGCTATTGTGATATTCTTTGCAGTTGGCTATTTTGTAGCACATTTTATGATTGGCAGATTCAAGTTCGCTACTCCCGGACGTATGGGCAACTATACTGCAGATGGTGCAGAGGAAGCTGTGTCCGACAATGTGAAGACCTCCTCCGATGGTCAGCCCGAACGTATCATTGCACTGCTTGGCGGAAGAGAAAACATTGAACTGGTTGATGCATGCATGACAAGACTCCGTGTTACTGTTAAAAATCCCGACCTTGTGGCTGATAAGGACGCTTGGAAAGCAGAGGGCGCACTTGGTCTTGTTAAAAAAGAAACAGGCATCCAGGCAATCTACGGACCGAAGGCAGATGTTCTCAAATCCGACATTAATGATATTCTGTAGGTGAATTATGAAACTTATGACACTAAATACCCACAGTCTTGTGGAAGAACATTATTCTGAAAAACTTGAATCTTTTGTACAGGCGGTATCGGAGGAACAGCCCGATATAATCGCATTGCAGGAAGTGAATCAGACAATTACAGAAATGCCCGTCAAAATTGCACAGGGATACATTCCTTGTGCAGAGGGCATAACAATCCGTCAGGATAATCATATATACCATGCGACAGAGATGCTAAAAAGCCGTGGCATATGCTATTTCTGGACATGGCTCCCACTCAAAAAGGGCTATGATAAATATGATGAGGGTATTGCTCTCATGAGCCGAAGCCCCATTCTCGAAACAAAAATCGTGCAGACAAGTGCTATTAATGATTACAACAACTGGAAAACCCGCAAAATTCTTGGCATCCGTACAGAGGCTACTCCGGAGGAATGGTTTTTCAGCGTTCATTACGGCTGGTGGGATGATCCGGATGAAACGTTTCAGGGACAGTGGCAGAGAACTAAGGATGCTCTGACTGATCACAGCCGTATGTGGCTGATGGGCGATTTCAACAGCCCTGCTGAGGTGCGTGGCGAGGGATATGATATGATACGACAGGACGGATGGCATGACTGCTATCTGCTCGCAGAAGAAAAGGACTGCGGTATCACCGTCGGGCATATCATTGATGGATGGAAGGACAAAATCACGGATACAAACGGTATGCGTATTGATCAGATCTGGTGCAGCGAAAAGCGTAAGATTATCTCATCAGAGATCATCTTCAACGGAACAAACCGAAGCATTGTATCCGATCATTACGGCGTGATCGTAAACTATGAAAGGAGTAAGGGATAATGAAGCGAAGTGCAGGCATACTGCTGCCGATTTCTTCCTTGCCGTCAAAATATGGCATTGGATGTTTTGACAAGGCAGCATACGCATTTGTAGATTTTCTCAAAAATGCAGGTCAGTCTTATTGGCAGATTTTGCCCCTTGGACCAACAAGTTACGGAGATTCCCCCTACCAGAGTTTTTCAACTTTTGCAGGAAATCCCTATTTCATAAGCCATGATAAATTATGTGAAGAACAACTGCTCACGCACGAAGAATGTAAAGCGGCTGCACTTCCCGACACAAACAGCATTGATTACAGCAGGCTTTATGAAACCCGCTATTCACTCCTGCGAAAAGCATACAACAGAATGGAAAATGGCAATGCAATACATGAATTTGCCGCATCACAGCCGTGGCTGGAGGATTATGCACTATTTATGGCACTAAAAGATCATTTCGGCGGTGTATCGTGGGATAACTGGTCGGAAGATATACGACTGCGAAAAGAGGAGGCACTGAAGCATTGGAAGGAAAGACTTGCGAAGGAAATCGGTTTCTATCAATTCCTGCAATATCAGTTCTTCCGTCAGTGGAACAAGCTGAAAGCCTATGCAAATGCAAACGGCATTCAAATTATCGGGGATATTCCAATATATGTTGCCTTTGATAGTGCTGATGTATGGGCAAACCCGAATCTCTTTCAGTTAGATGAAATTGGACTTCCTAAAGCTGTGGCAGGCTGTCCGCCCGACGGCTTTGCAGCAGACGGTCAGCTCTGGGGTAATCCTCTGTATGACTGGGAATATCATAAGAAAACCTGCTATAAATGGTGGATTGAACGCCTGCGTCAGTGCTTTGCGATGTATGATGTGGTCAGAATTGACCATTTCCGTGGCTTTGATGAATATTATGCAATTCCCTACGGCGACAAAACAGCAAAGAACGGACACTGGGAGCAAGGTCCAGGCATGGATCTATTCCGTACAGTTGAAGCGGCACTCGGAAAGCGTGAGGTCATTGCAGAGGATCTCGGATTTATGACGGACAGCGTACGTCAGCTTGTCAAGGACAGTGGATTCCCTAACATGAAGGTACTGGAATTTGCCTTTGACAGCCGTGATACCGGCAGCAGAAATGATTATCTTCCGCATAATTACAATGAAAACTGCGTTGCCTATACAGGAACACACGACAATCAAACAATTGCCGCTTGGTTTCAGACAATCACCGACGAAGAACGTAATATGGCAAGGGAATATCTTAGTGATGCATATACACCGAAAGAGAAGCTTCACAGAGTTTTCATCAGTTTGATCATGCGAAGCTGCTCAAAGCTATGCATTATCCCCATGCAGGATTGGCTTGGACTGGATGATAGAAGCCGCATCAATACTCCCTCAACGGTAGGCACAAACTGGAAATGGCGGCTTCTTCCGACGGATTTGCCTGATACGCTAAAAGAAGAAATCCGAAAAACAACACAGATTTATGGAAGAATACAGTAGAACTTGCATTTTCAGATAATCTGTGCTAAAATAAAATTATCATATTTATGAAAAGGAGAATTATTATGAAAACATTCACTTACACAATCAAGGACGAACTGGGTATTCACGCAAGACCTGCAGGTATGCTTGCAAAGACCGCAAAGGCACTCGACAGCGAGATCACTATTGAATGCGGAGAAAAGTCCGCTGCGGCAACAAAACTGATGGCACTTATGGGCATGGGCATTAAGTGTGGTGACACCATTACTGTTACAATCAATGGCGGTGATGAAACAGCATCAGAAAAGACAATGCAGGAATTCTTTAAAGCAAATCTGTAATTGCAGACTTCTTTTCCGGCAGGAGATTTCAACCTGCCGGAATGCAGGAGGATAGAATTATGAATATCTGGCATGATATTGATGAAGATAGAATTTATCCGACCGATTTTGTTTCGGTGATAGAAATTTCCAAGGGCAGCAATATGAAATATGAGCTGGACAAAAAAACAGGTATGCTGGCACTTGACAGGGTATTGTTTACTGCAACCTACTATCCAATGAATTATGGTTTTATACCAAGAACCTACGGCGATGATCATGATCCGCTGGATGTACTTCTTCTTTGTTCACAGCCGATTCAGCCTATGACAATTGTACGCAGTTACCCGATTGGTGTAATGTATATGGAGGACAGCGGTATGGGGGACGAAAAAATTATTGCAATTCCTTATAGTGATCCCACATATATGAACTATACCGATATTAAAGAACTTCCAAAGCATATTTTTGAAGAAGTCAAACATTTCTTTTCTGTTTACAAACAGCTTGAAAGCAAATCCACGATTGTCAAAGAAATTGGCGGTCCTATGGAAGCTGTTGCTGTCATTGAAAGAGCAATTGAGAATTATAAAGCACGTTTTTATACTGCGGATAAACAATAAGGTGGTGAAAATATGTTAAAGTATCAGGGTAAAGGAGTATACGGTGCAGTTGCCGTTGGAAAAATTTCCGTATTCAAGCGACAGGATGTACAAGTCAGACGTGAAAAAACTGAAGATACTGCATCCGAACTGAAACGACTTGAAGATGCCAAAACTGCAGCAATTGCACAACTTCAGGAAATCTACGAAAAGGCTCTCCGTGAAGTCGGTGAAGCGAATGCGGCGATCTTTGAAATTCACATCATGATGGTAGAGGATGAAGATTATAACGATGCCATCACAGAAATGATCACAACCCAGAATGTAAATGCGGAATATGCTGTTGCAATCACGGGAGATAATTTTGCAGAAATGTTCTCGGCAATGGATGATGCATATATGCAGGCAAGATCTGCAGATGTACGAGATATTTCCAATCGTATCATAAGCTGTCTGACAAATGGCGGAAGTACAGAAACACAGTCGGACGAACCGGTAATCATTTGTGCGGATGACTTAGCCCCCAGTGAAACGGTCACGCTTGACAAGGACAAGGTACTGGCATTTGTGACTGCACATGGTTCTTCCAATTCTCATACGGCAATTCTGGCAAGAAATATGAATATCCCTGCCATTATCGGTGTGGGCGAAACATTCCTCTCTGAGATCAGCGATGGTGATACAGCGGTCGTAAATGGTTTTACCGGTGAATTTATTGTGCATCCGGATGAACAGACCATAAACAATGCAGAGAAAAAGCATGAAGAAGAACAGGAAAAGAAAGCACTGCTTCAGAAACTCAAGGGCAAGGAAAATATTACGCTTGACGGCAGAAAAATCAATATCTATGCAAATATTGGCAGCGTGGACAACATTGGTACAGTTCTGCTGAATGATGCAGGAGGTATAGGTCTTTTCAGAAGTGAATTCCTCTATCTGGAAAATACTGACTATCCCTCTGAGGATGAACAGTTCCGAATCTATAAACGTGTACTGGAAAGCATGGCTGGTAAAAAAGTTATCATACGCACTCTGGATATTGGTGCGGATAAGCAATGCGATTATTTCCATATGCCAAAGGAGGAAAATCCTGCACTCGGAATACGGGCCATCCGTCTATGCCTGAATCGGCCTGAAGTGTTCCGAACACAGCTGAGAGCATTGTTCAGAGCATCGGAATTTGGCAACCTCGGCATCATGTTCCCGATGATTGCAAATGTATGGGAACTGGAGGAAATTCTCGCCATTTGTAATGAAGTCAAAGCAGAGCTGCGACGTGACGGCATCGAATATGCGGAGGACACAGAGCTTGGCATTATGATCGAAACACCGGCGGCGGCACTCATCAGTGACCGACTCGCCCCGATGGTGGATTTCTTCAGCGTCGGCACAAACGATCTTACGCAGTATACACTCGCCTGTGACCGACAGAATCCTGCAATTGATCGGTTCTGCGATGTCCATCATGAAGCAATTCTGCGTCTGATCGAAATGGCAGCGGAAAATGCACACAAGCATGGAAAATGGATCGGCATCTGTGGTGAACTTGCGGCGGATACAAGCCTGACGGAAACATTCCTGCGTATGGGCATTGATGAACTTTCTGTATCCCCTGCTTTTGTGCTAAAGGTTAGAAATGCGGTTAGAAATATTGATTTGCGCTGTGTATTTCAACAGCTGCCGGAGCAGGTATGAAAAGTACCATAAAGGATATGGCGGACAGTACTTTTTTCCGGGGTATTGCAAAGACATACAAGCTGGGATTAGCAGTTATGGAAACCCGTTGGGAAATGGTAAAGCCCTCCATAAAATCAAAAATTGATAAAAAGACAACATCTCTTGCAATGACTATTTCAAAAAAAGTTGGTGCAATTAAGTCTAATATAAAGACCAAAGCATTCTTTAGCATAATGTCTGTTATGCAGAAAAAAGGATTCAATCCTGCAGATGTTGAATACTGGAAAGCTAAAGGCTGGACAAATGGAAAACGTCCGTGGAGGTAAAGAAACAAATCAAGAAATGCAGTCGCACAGATTATAATTTATCTATACGATTGCATATGTGGAAAAAGCTTCCGAAATCACAACAAACGAAACAGAGAATAGGATCACCCCTGCGTGTGCAGGGAAAAGTTTTATCAATCATTTTGCGTAACTATTCAGTCCCCAAAGCAAACTGCCCAAGAAAGAGATAAAACAAAGCATCAAAAGCGGTAATACCCATTTTTGTAGCAGTGGAAGTAAGCGATTTTAGTGTAAGAAAATCTTTTGCCCCCTGTTCTGAGCGGAAAGTACCTATGACCTTATTTTCATTTTAACCATACGCAGATCACGTTCAGCCTGATTATTCGTGAAAGGCACAAGAGGATTATTGGCAAAACGGCATACTTCACCCTTGTGTGTCAAAAGACGGTCAATCAGGGCACGTATCTTACCCTTTTTCTTTTTGCCACGCTTCCCGGTTTGTTCGGAAATCGGGTTTTGTTGGATCGCTTCTTCCAGAATGGCATCA
>JAFSBM010000027.1 GCA_017437285.1 Ruminococcus sp.
ACCTTCCGAAGGCGTGCTGCCGCACTCCGAGGGAGGTTGACGCAGCAGATGTCGTGCATAGCTGTTTTTTCTCAAAAGGGGTTTTTAGAGATGCCCTTTATGCCGAGTATTTGACGGCAAGGTTTAGTTGGTGGAGCAATATTATAATTTATCGTGGAATGTTCTTGAAATTACGTCGTCCTGCTGTTCTTTTGTAAGCTTTACAAAGTTTACAGCATATCCCGAAACTCTCACAGTAAGCTGTGGGTATCTTTCGGGGTGAGCCTGTGCGTCAAGGAGTGTTTCTTTTGTAAAGACATTGACGTTGAGATGATGACCGCCTTTTTCAACGTATCCGTCAAGTAAATCAATAAGATTGTCAATCTGCTTCTGATTATCCATAATTATTCCTCCTGTTCATCGTCGATTGCATTTTCTGTAGGCTGACAGCAAGCGCCTTTTCCGCAATATTCATTGCTTCTGATAACATTCAATGTCATATCTTCCTCATCATTGACGATTACATTGATATGACCGCTGCCCTCAGACATAAGGGAATCTATAAGCTCTGCAAGCTCCTGTGGATTATTCGGATTATTCATATTATTCCTCACTTCTCAGCTTGTCAAGGTCAATATCGCCCACAAAAATCTGTGAATCCTTGCCCAGAGCGTCAGGAATAATTGAGAATGTATTTGAAATTCCGTCCTGTGCCTGTCTGAATGGAAGCTTTGCAACTGATGCAAGTGATGCCGCCGCACCGTGAGTATCTCTGCCGTGCATAGGGTTAGCACCCGGAGCAAGTGGAATACCCATTTTTCTTCCGTCAGGGGTATTTCCTGTTTTCTTGCCGTATACAACATTTGAAGTTATGGTAAGAATTGACATAGTAGGCACGCCGTCACGGTATGTGTGGTGCTTTCTGATGCAGTCCATAAATTTGCGTACAACGCTGACTGCAATTTCATCAACACGGTCGTCATTATTGCCGTATTTCGGGAAATCTCCCTCAACCTCGTAATCGGTAATAATGCCGTTTTCGTCACGGATAACCTTTACCTTAGCATATTTTATAGCTGAAAGGGAGTCTGCAACAACTGAAAGTCCTGCAATTCCTGTAGCAAAATAACGCTTTACATCTCTGTCGTGGAGAGCCATCTGCAAACGCTCATAGCTGTATTTATCGTGCATAAAATGAATAACATTAAGAGTATTTACATAAAGACCTGCAAGCCATTCCATCATAGCTACGTACTTGTCCCATACGTCCTCATAATCGAGGTAATCTCCCTCAACGGGACGGAATTTAGGGCCTACCTGCACTTTCATACGCTCGTCAATACCGCCGTTTATAGCGTAAAGCAGACACTTTGCAAGGTTTGCTCTTGCACCGAAGAACTGCATTTCCTTGCCCACTCTCATAGATGATACACAGCAGGCAATTGCGTAGTCATCACCGTGGATAACACGCATCATATCGTCATTTTCATACTGAATTGAAGATGTTCTGATTGACATTTTCGCACAGTATTCCTTGAATTTTCTTGGAAGCTTTTTTGACCAGAGAACAGTCATATTTGGTTCGGGAGCAGTTCCGAGGTTGTCCAGAGTGTGGAGATAACGGAAACTGTTCTTAGTTACAAGATGATGACCGTCAACATCAACACCGCCGATTGACTCTGTAATCCATGTGGGGTCACCTGAGAAAAGCTCGTTATATTCGGGAGTACGGGCGAACTTTACAATACGGAGCTTCATAATGAAGTGGTCAATAAGTTCCTGTGCCTGTTCCTCTGTGAGTATGCCTTTTTCAAGGTCACGCTGAATGTAAATATCGAGGAATGTTGAAGTACGTCCAAGGGACATAGCCGCACCATTCTGCTCCTTTACAGCTGCAAGATAGCCGAAATAGAGCCATTGAACAGCCTCTTTTGCATTTGCGGCAGGCTTTGAAATATCAAATCCGTAGATTGCACCAAGTTCTTTAAGTTCCTCCAAAGCACGTACCTGCTCTGCAAGTTCCTCACGGAGTCGGATATTTTTTGAAGTCATACGGACGAGAGATGTGTCTATCTGATGCTTCTTGTCATTGATAAGCATATCAATTCCGTAGAGAGCAACTCGTCTGTAATCGCCTATAATACGTCCTCTGCCGTATGCGTCGGGAAGTCCCGTGATAATAGCAGATTTTCTTGCAAGACGCATTTCGGGAGTGTAAGCGTCAAATACGCCCTGATTGTGAGTTTTTCTGTATTTTGTGAAAATCTTTACGATTTCGGGATTTACCTCATAGCCGTACTGTGAGCAGGCATTCTGAGCCATACGGATTCCGCCGAAAGGTTGGAGTGAACGCTTGAAAGGCTTGTCAGTCTGGATTCCCACAATCTGCTCTAAATCCTTGTTGAGATAGCCTGCATCATGGGAGGTGATAGTTGATACAATATCAGTATCCATATCGAGAACTCCGCCTTTTTCACGCTCCTGACGAGTAAGGTCCATAACAGTATCCCAAAGCTTTTTTGTAGCCTCGGTAGGTGGAGCGAGGAAGCTTTCGTCACCGTCATAAGGTGTATAATTTTTCTTGATAAAATCACGGACATTAATATTTGAAGACCAGCGTCCCTGATTAAAACCTTCCCATTCCATAGGATATTCGTCTACTAAATGAAGCATAGCATCAGTTCTCCTTTTCAATATTTTTCTCACTTAAATTATAACATATCGCCGATAATATGTCAATCTGAATTTCAAAGTTTTTTATTGTGTTATTTTTATGTATTGATTATAAAATTATATAAAAAGTGTCGTACACTAAGGCACGACACTTATCTGAATTATTTTTTATTTGATTTTGCTTTTTCTTTTTTCTTTTCAGGCTGTTTTTTCTTGAAATTGAAAAGCTTTTTCGATTCCTTTTCAACAGGCTTTTCCTCAATTGCCTTAATGCCCATGGCTTCTTCTTTTTTTCCGAGATATTCAAAGAGAAGTTTGTAAATGGTAGCAGTTACCGGAACGCTTATGAGCATACCAACGATTCCGCCTAAACCGCCGCCTACTGTTACAGCTGCAAGCACCCATATTCCGGGAAGTCCGATTGAATTTCCCACAACCTTCGGGTAAACGATATTACCCTCAAGCTGCTGGAGAATAAGGAGAAATACTACGAAAATCAGTGCCTGCATAGGGTTTTCAGTGCAGATGATGAATGCACTGATACCTGCACCGAGAAATCCTCCGACAATAGGAATAAGTGCGGTAACTCCCACAAGAACAGAACTCATAGCCGCATAGGGGAGCTGTAAAATTTTCATACCGATGAAGCAGAAGCAGCCCAGTAGAATTGCTTCGAGGAACTGTCCCACAAAGAAGCTTTTGAAAGTATCATCAGCAGTTTTGCAGACTTTATTAATCTTCTGAGTTGTTGTATCCTTGAAAATAACATTTTCAAAGCGGTTGAGGTCGCAATGGATTTTATCCTTGCGGGCGAGGAGATAAATTGCGAAAATCAGGGCAATAACAACATTTGTAACCGTACCTGTAACAGTTCCCACAATTCCCACAGCAGAGGTAATAATTCCCATAACTCCTGTTTTGAGGAAACTGCCAGCCTTTTCGGTAATGCTTGCCCAGTCAAGTGATTTCACATCGAATTCATTGTAAAGAGCCATAGCCTCTTTCTGAATATCGGGATATTCTTCAAGCATTTTGAAAGCATAGGTGCTTATTTTATCGAATAACGGCGGTATTTCGTCGAAAATCAGCTTAAATGCACCGAATAATTCAGGAATTACGATTTTCAGAATAAGTGCGATAATTGCCAATACAATGAGGAATGAAAGCACAATGCAAACAGGCCGCCGTGCTTTGATTATTCCCGTTGATTGGGTGTTGGGAAAGTATCGTTTTTCCAGTCCGCTTAAAATTATATTGAAGATGTAAGCGATGACTGCACCGAGAATAAGCGGAAAAATCGCCCCGTAAATTACCCCTATTACATTGGCGAAAAATCCGAAGTTTTTTACTGCAAGGCATATGCCGATAATAAACAGCGATATGACCGCATAGTGTTTGAGTTCCTTTTTTTCCATAAAAATCCTCCAAAAATAATCTATACAGATTTATTATAGTTCATTTATGTGTTTATATGGTGTTAGAATTGTAAATAAATTTCAAACGAAATAAAAATGTTGACTTATACTAATCCCTAAAACAACAGTAGACAAATCTAATGGCATAAATGCCGTATGTCATCGTTGGACTTCCTCACCATACGACAGTATGCTTTCGTCGTCCGCCTTGACATACAGCATTTCTGCTCATCATCTTTGTCTACTAACATTTTAGGGATTAGTATTAAACTGTTATTGACCTTTTGTGCTTTTAGGTGTATAATAATAACATAATATTATGGTTACAGACTAAAAGGAGGCGTAAAAATGGAAAATGGAGTTTACAGAATAGGCAGGGTAATCGTGGACAAGAGCCTGCATACTCAAAGCGGAAATGAGCCGTTTTTCCGATATTTCGGCAATGATGTAACATATTCAATCCGCCGTACAATATACGATGAGGACTATCCGAGATTTGCTGAATGTCTTGAAAATGTGGAGTTCGGCACGGAGAGCAGTACGGTAATCCGTATGAGGGGAGTAAACGGTCAGCTACGCTGGATACTGGCAACTGTACGGATTAAGGATGAAACGGCTGAACCGCTGTATATCGTGGATTTCAGCGATATTTTATCCCTTAACAGAAGTTCCACGGAAAAGGAACGGATTGTTTCGGAATACCGCTATTTAATGAGTCTTTCCTCTGATATTGCCTTTGAGTACAGCTTTGAAACCCGTCATATCCGCATATATATGCAGGATTGCTGCCGTGAAAATGTGCTGCTTGACGAGGAACTTGAATTGTGGCAGAAAAAATCAATTGATAACGGCTGGGTTTTATCCCGATATATCGACATTTTCAACAGCTTGTGCAGAGATATAAAAAACGGCATTTACCGCTTTGACTATGAACTTGAATGTTCAATTCTCACAGGTGGAAAAACCAGGGAAATGTGCCTTTTCAGGGGAATTACACGATTTATTGACCCTAAGCAGAGAAAGGTCAGCGGACTTATTTCAGTTGTCACATCAAGGCAGAAATCCAAGGATATTAACCTTGCCCTTGAAGCAAGCAGGGATTCACTTTCGGGACTTCTTAACAAACGTGCCGTTACTTCATATGCCGAGGAATTGCTTGGGGGAATGCCCTCATTCAACGTGAATTTGGTAATTGTTGATATTGACAATTTCACAGATGTTAACGCAAATTACGGTCATCTTTTCGGCGATGAGGTAGTTTATACCATTGCAGGGATAATTAAAAAAGAGCTTGGCACACGGGGAATTGCAGGACGAATAAGCGGCGGCGGATTTCTAATTGTCCTTGAAAATACCCGTGATGAGGAGGATTTGCGTGGAGTATTACGTGCAATCCGTACAAATACGGAATCCGTATTCAACAGTAGATTTGAAAATTTCCGCCTGACCTGTTCAATGGGAATTTCATCATATCCAAAGGACAGCAGGGAGTTTGACGAACTGTTTATGCAGGCGGATAAAGCCCTGTATATCGCCCAGCAAAAGGGACAAAACAGGTATGTTATATACGACATTGAAAAGCACGGAGTCGTTGAACGTGACGTTGAAAATAAAATTGCGTATCTTGGCGGAAATAAGGATTCCAACGACAAGCTGACCTTTGCGGCAAATCTGTCGGAAAGCCTTGTATACGGACGAATTCCCGATATTTCCGTTTTGCTGGAGCAGATACGTTCAGCCTTTGGAATTGACGATATATGCGTATTTGCAGGCAATGATATGAGCCTTATACTAAGCTGCGGAAATGCGGCAAGCAGAAATGCGTCATATCTTCTTGAAAATAATTATACGGACAGATTTTCGGGGGACGGCATATTTGCCATTGACAATGTAAATGAGCTGGAGGGACGTGACGACAATGCCTTTTCACAGCTTACGGCGGAAAATATCGGCGGTACTGTGCAGTATCTCATAACCGATGAAAGCATTATCAAGGGCGTAATTTCCTTTTGCTATATCGGACGGTTCAAGAAGTGGTCTGTATCGGATATGAATTATTTCGCTATATTAGGCAGATTAGTAGCTTCAATCCTCAAAAAGCAGGCTTTTATTTGATAATTAAATGAAAAAATCCCCAAGAGATGCCCTTGCATCTCTTGGGGATTTTTTGTCATAAATTCGCCTGAATAAACTGCTCGAAATTATTAAATGACTTTATTTTGCCGCCGTTATTTTTTATCAGTTTTACAAAATCATTTTCTATGGTATGGGTTATTTCTGCAAGCTTGTGCAAATTTCTGTAATCAAAACAACTCAATAAATCGTATGACGGACAGCCTGCTGCTTTGGCATCGTCCAGTTCTCGTTGCAGGCATACAGCGGAAAGAAAGGCGAGAATGTAGTTTCTGTTTTCACAGCATATGTATATTTTGTTGAAAGTTGAACTGATTTCCTCGTATAATCCTGCAAGCAAAGGTGCATTGATTTCCTTGGCGGTTTCGGCTGTATTGGGTGTAATAGTGGCTTTGGATTTTACGGTAATCTCCATATAATCGCACACGTTTTTAAACAAATTCGATGTTTTGTCTATTATGTCAGCGGCAGTCAATGCAGTAACTACCTGTTCATATCCAATGACAATATTTTCGGGAACATCGGAGAAATTATTTTTCAAATCCTCGTATTGCTTTTTTAGTCCGAAATGAAAATAATCGTGGTTGTATACAGCCACAGCGTCTGCTAGCGTCATAATCACAATTCCTGCTATTTTGCGGATTTGCAGCATATTATCGCTTATTTTCAGCTGTTCGCATAATTCGCTTGCGTATTCGCATTTATCTTGTGCTATACGTTTAACGTATTCATCATAGGTAAGATTGTTTTGCAGTTTAGTCTGCATTTCCTTAAATCGTTCCGAATCATCGGAATTTCTGCAATAAATTATCCGTGCATCTCCTATAAGTGGCAGCATACATTCCTGCAAATCAGCAATTCTTTCAACTCGTTCCCACGGTATGGAGTATAAATCATATCCAACGCCGTCAATAATAAATGCCGTTGCTAAATTATATGCCCGTTCTGTTTTGGGTATGAAATAGCAGTCTACATCTGATTTGCTGTTTGCCGTTCCGTTAATATACGAACCATACAGCAAAACAAGGCTTACATCATCGGCATATTCTCTTTTTACTTTTTCAGTAATCCATTCAACTACCTTATCATTTATTTCTTTTCGGTTCATCATATTGTCAATTCACTTCCTTTTGTTATCAATAAATTCCGATTTCGCCGATTTTAGGGATTGGTATTATATATTATACCGCCAAATCCGTGAATAGTCAATATAAAAGGCACTTCTGATCAGACCCTACGCATGAAAAAATCCCCTTTTTCAAGTTGCGAGTCTTGTAACCGGATTGTAACCATTTAAAGAGACATAACATAATCAAGGTGTTTAGCAGGGTCAAGTGAAATTATGAACATCTTCTTGCGTATAGATAG
>JAFSBM010000232.1 GCA_017437285.1 Ruminococcus sp.
CGACTTTAGCGATTGCCTTTGCAATGCTGTCTGATGCTGCACCCCCTCCTGTGCCATTGTACTGGATGCCTCTGCCGTACAGACTTTTCCTCATAGCATCTGCTTTCGCAAGAATCATGTTAATTTCTCTGTTAAGGTCATACACCTGCTTCAGGTATTGCTTTGCAGTCACCATATCACCTCCTAAAATGCTCTGTATGCCCCGTTTGGTTTTGGGGTATCCTTTTGCGGATGATTGCCGTGCGGCTTGTCCTGCGCCCGCTGGAAGCCCCTGCAGGGCATTTCACGGAAGCGGTCTAAGCAGCGGCGTTTGTAATGCTTGCAATCACGGCAGGTCATGGCGCACCGTCCATCTTTGCGCCGCATCCTTTACAGTAATTCCAACCAACTTCTTCCGGCCTCCGTGCGCTTCCGTTCATGCTGATTTCAAGCTGGCAGTTTGTACAGCGGAATTCGCAGCCAATTTTGCCGACCTTTTCCCACCGCCCATGCCTTACGGGTTCGGCTTCGATGGTGGGGCAGTCGCATATAATACAGTTTACGCACTCCCCGTTGTTGCCATAAGGTGGAGAGCAACCGCATTCCTTGCAGTAATCATCCGCATCAATCAGCCGCATTTTCTTCACCCTCTCTTGCAATACACAGCAATCCTTCAAGCATGGTTTTCCGATCTCCGAATTCGTCCAGCCGTTCATTCTGGATTGCAATGATTTGTTTTGCTTCTGCGATCTTCGTTTTGCAGAGATTGATTTCTTTTTCGATCTCTTCAATCAGTATTTTTGTCATCTTCCTTCTCCTTCCACATACCCCATCAGCCCATCAATAATCCCCATGAGCCTGTCGATCCGCCCCTCCAGTGCCTTGATCCGGTCGTCATACCGGGCAATCTGCATGCACTCGCTGTGGTGCCGATTCTCCAGCTCGCTGACCTGTTCGGGGGTGTAGCCGGCTGCATGGTAGTCGCCAAGCTCGAGCAGACCTTTGAGGATCAGACAAAGCTCGTGGTCGGTCAGCTCGACTGCGTTTTTGGTGTTGTCATTCATTTTTGTTACCTCCATTCATTTCATATCCGCAATGCGGACAATATCGATACTGCATGGGAGCGATGCCGCTGCATTCGCTGCAGGCATAGCCCCAGCCGTTTCTGCGCTTCGTCCATGTGCCGAGCGCATCGGGTGCTGCACCGTCCCTGAGCTGCTCCTTCTCGGCAGCGAGCTTCACGAGTGTGGTGAGCACGGTGATTTTGGTTTCGGTGGTCATGGCGTATCCCCCACTTCTGCAAGCCACTGCTCGATCTTTTCCTTTTTAGCCATCATTCGTCCACTCCCTCCAAAATTCGCACCCATCGCAGTACTCCTGCTGGCAGTTCCGGCATGGATACGGCGTACTCATTGCCGATACCCTGCAGCATGCCCAGACGATCAGAGCGATGATCAGGGCTGCGATGGTGATAATGATTGCGATCATTCCTCAAACCTCCCTTTCATGGTTTTCACAAACACCGCATCCCCTGTCAGCATCCCGATGACCTCGAATGCCATCACCGCTGCACTCTGCATATCGGGTTCTTTCACGATGTCATTCATCTTCTGGGAGCAGAGGCGAATGTTCTCCTGCCGTTCTCCATAGAGTTTCCGGCTTTCCTCATACAGTGCCTTGAATTCGTTGTATCTTCGGACAGCCCGGTGCTTTTCCTGTGCCGCCGCATCACGATGGATCTTCCCATCACGCAGACTCTCGTGCAGCCGACGCATGATCCAGTAGTAGCAGGTTTCGTGCATCGGTGCGAATTCCGGCAGGGGTTTCTTTGCAATTGCCAGACGTTCGAGTTCATCCGTTGTCATCCGGATCACCTCCGATGAGCCGGAGTGCGTCACTCACACTGCGGCAGATGCCGGCACGATGTCCGAGCCTGCGGACTGCGTTGATAAAGCTGATCTGCTCCTTTGTTGGTCTGCCCGTGTTGTTCTTGACTTCGATAAATGCCACAAATCCATTGCCGATGAACAGCAGATCCGACAGACCTTTCACGCCGCAGACGATCCGCCGGCCGTCCGCTGTCAGAAAGTTTCCTGTATTCTGCCGGATGACAATGCCATGCTCTGACAACGCCATCCGGATCTGGTTCTGAATGTCTGTTTCCTTCACGCTGATTCTCCTTTCTTGAAAATTCCCATTCGTTTCGCCTGGTGAAATGCCCAACCGTGCTTATAGCCTCGCTGTTTTTCCATAACGCAGAGTTCCTTCATGGATGTGCATTCCGATGGGGATCGCATCATGCTTACACGCCGCTCGATCTTCTGAAGCTCCTGCTCCTTCCTTTCCTCCATGATCTGCCGTTCCGATTTCTCGTAGACATGACCGCATTTCGGACATGCCGGAGCTGGTGCATGCGTATAGAAGCATTCTGTGCACTGCTTCACGGATACGGTTTTCTCCTGTTTCTTCTGTGGCTTCGGATCCAGCGTCCACTGCCGTTCTTCATCGGGCAGTCCGAACCGATGTACATTGCCTACATGGTCGATGATGATCGCCCGCTTGTCAGGCTGATACCGCATACACCGCATTGCCTGCTGTGTGTACAGTGTCAGGGACTTTGTCGGTCTGAGCAGGATGCTGCATCCGCAGTCCGGAACGTCGAATCCCTCCGAGATCAGATCCACGTTGCAGAGGATCTGCAGGCGATTCTCACGGAAGTCCCGGATGATGTCCGCACGCTGCTGTTTTGGCGTTTCGCCGTCAATGTGTGCCGCCGGAATGCCGGCATCACGGAATCGCTGTGCGACCTCCATGCTGTGCGGGATCGTCGGACAGTAGCAGATCGCTTTCACACCGTCCGCAAGGCCATGGTAGTGCCGGATGATGTCGCCATAGATCGCAGGCTTGCCAAGAAGTTCCGCCGCCTGTGTCATGTCAAAATCGCCCGTCGATTTGCGTTTCAGACCGGACAGATCCGTCACTTGCGGCGCATAACAGTCAAAGTCTGCAAGGCAGTTCCGCCCGATCAGCTCACGGACAGTCGGACCGATGATGAGCTTGTCATTGATCTCACCTAAGCCTCCGCCATTGAGCCGGACAGGCGTTGCCGTCACTCCGACACAGTGCACATCTGCAAAGTGCTGATAGATCCGCTTGTAGCTGCTTGCAAGGCAGTGGTGGTTTTCGTCCGTGATGATCAGAGTGGGGCGTTCCAGTTTCTCGATGCGTCTGGATGCTGTCTGCACCATCATGATGCTGCACAGGTCCATGTCTGCTCCGTAGCTGCGGAATGTGTCCTCGATCTGCTCACAGAGTTCCCTGCGATGCACCAGAAACAGCACACGCCGCATGGAGTCCGTCACACGCTTAGCCATGTCCGCTGTGATGATGGATTTACCGCCGCCGCAGGGAATGACGATGCAGGGACGTTTATATCCGGCACGCCACGCAAGGGAGACATCACGGATGGCTTTCAGTTGGTAGTCTCTCAGCTCCATTTCCTTTCTCCTTTCTTGTGGGATTGTGGGATTTGTGTGGGACATTTGTCCCAACAAATTTATTTCGAATTATAGCCAAAATTTTGACGTTGTGGGACTGTGGGACAAAATCGCACATTCTCACGTCAGAGGGAAATATTTTTTCCGCAAAGGTTCTTTTCAGAATATTATATTAAATTTCCTGTGTGTATGTGGGGGAAATGTCCCACAGTCCCACACTTTTTAAAAGTGGCTGAACATCGGGATATTTTCTTGTCAAAATGTCCCTCACAATGTCCCTCATAAAGTCCCACATCACAACAGACAGTTATATTCGTCGCCATCATAGCTGTCACAGTCTTTCATTTTCATTGCAATACACTCGACGTTCACGCCGTTGATCCGCTTCCCTCTGGTGTTGTTCCTGCCTCTTGTCAGAATCAATCCCTCCGACTTGAGCCACGACAGCAATGCACGATCATCGAATCCTGCATCACGGCAGGCACTGCGGAATACCGACTGATTGACATAGGCATAGTCGCCCTCGATCGTGCCGTAGATCTCGCCCTTGTTCTCGCTCTGGAACTTGTTGGCGTTCATCGCCACCCAGTCGCACATATAGCTGTAGCCACGTTCTCCGACCGAGACAGAGGCTTTGGATTTGAGGAATGCGGAGATCTGTGCTGTGGTGAGATGCTGCCCCGTCTCGAAGATCAGCGTGTCCGCCAATGCGTCCGCTGTCAGGAGCAGAGCCGCTGCCATTGCTTGCTTTTCGGTCGTTTCGCCTTGTGCAAGCTCTCCGAAATACCGCTGGTACATTTCCTGTGCCTGCGTGATCCGTTCCTCGTTCAGCGATTCCACGAACCGCCGCCCCGCATGCCCATAGTTCGACAGGATCACCCTGCATGTTCCGATACCGTCACGGATGACCTTTTCGGATGCTCTGCACTCGATGTCAATGACACGGTTCACTGCACCTGCACCGGCTGATTCCGATACGATCGGAGATTCTCCGGTGGTGAGGATGCACAGCGACCATGTCGGTGTTTTGTCCACGCCTCCGGCTTTGTTGCCTCTGGTTCTGCCCACACCCTGCGCCAGCTGGTATACATCAAACTTGCTCCGCCCGTGTGAATCTTTTGACAGCTGCAGCTCATCAATGCACATCGGGATATTTCCCAGAAATGCGGCTGTCTTTTCGTGTCCGACCTGTGTTGCATTGAACGTCTGCGGATACTTGCCGATTTCCGGATTGCCCCAGACAGAAGCCGCCAGCATCAGAGCGACGGATTTGCCCGTGCCGGACTCGCCGCCCCAGAGATGGACGAAAAACGGCAGTGCACCGATTCTGGAGATCAGCACGGATGCGAAGGAGGCAGCCAGCATGACCTGTGCCGTTACGCTTTCCCTGCGGCATCGGATCGCCGCCTGTTTCCACGCCTCAAAGTCGCCCTCCTGCTGGATCGACCGGAAAATCTCGCCATAGCTTGCATCGCCGTCAAATGCAATGTCCTGCACATAGGGGGAAAAGCCGCCGTCCTGCATCCATCCGATACGGGATATACTGTCCTGCTGTGGGATGCGGTCGTAGTTGATGCCCTCCACATGGCAGAGAAAATCAGCGAGGGTTTTTGCGGTTTTTGAAGTCACCGCTGCGCCATATGCGGCAAGCTCGATGATTTTGGAGGAATCAAATAGTGTGCGTTTGCTTGCTGTGATTTTCCGCCATCCTCTGCCACGATAGAATGCGATCTCCAGCTTTTCCTCCCATGTGTCGATGTTCACAAGCCGCTTGACAGGCATGATCGGATGATGGCAGGCATACTCGAAGCCGTTGATGCCGGTACGATACACGCCGGACGCATCGCAGATCCAGTCTCCTGCATCCAGCTCCAGCGGCTGTTCCGGAAATTCGGTTGCATGGACGGGCAAATTTGCATTCGGCTGTTCGTTCATCGCCCTGCGTTCCTGCACATAGGCGGTGTACATGGACTTGAATCCCTTGTATCCTGCCTGCTGTGCTTCTGCTGCGATCAGCTCCAGCGCACGTTTCTGCTTGAATGCTGTCGGCTGCTCGAACACTTCACGGAACGGATCTTCGGTATTCTGGAAATCGGTCAGATCGTACTGCCAGCGGAGAACCAGCCCAGCGGCATTGAAGTCTATGAACTGGAAGTTTGTGTCCTCCTCGATGAGCCGCCGCAGACGGCGGACGGTGTTGGAGAATTCGTGCATCTGCTGTTTCTGGATCGCCGCCTGCTTCATCTGCTGCATGGCGGTGTTGACCTCTGTCTGAGTTGTGGCATTGTCCGTCAGCGACAGGATCACATCCAGCACGGCTTCAAAATCGGCATAGTCAATGTCCTGCAAATTTTCAGTGATGATAAAAATCACCTCCTTATTGAGAATGGGGGGGCGGGGTGCCCCATGCCCCCTCATCCATCCTGCATTTTCAATCAAAAGTTGCACGTTACGATGCAACCGGATTTAAAACGGCACATCCCCGTCACCGAGAATCTCCTGAAACTCGCTCACATCGAAGTCCCCCAAGATGTCGGGAGGCTTGTCTTGCTGGGTGTAGCCGCCCTGATACTGCGGAGGCGGTGCATACTGCTGGTTCTGCTGGTAGTATCCGCCCTGCTGGGGCTGCTGATAGTAGCTGTTCTGCTGGTTTTGCTTGTTGCCCTTATCGCCGCAGAATGTGACGTTGTCCGCAACGATGGACGTTCTGTAATGCTTCTGACCGTTCTGGTCGGTGTAGTTATCATTCTGGAGCTTGCCCTCGATGTGGATCGCACGGCCCTTGGAGAAGTAACGGCAGACGAATTCCGCCTGCTGCCGCCAGAATGTCACATCGAAGAAATCGGTCTTTTTCTCTACACCCTGCTTTGTGTATCCACGATCCACAGCGACGGATACACGGCACATTGCAATGCCGTTCTGGGTCTGCTTCAGTTCCGGATCAGCGGTCAGTCTGCCCATCAAAATCACTCTGTTGTACATGTTTAACCTCCCATCAGTTCTGCAAATTCATCATACTCGTACTGTTCCTGCGGTGGCGGTGCGATCTCCGCTTCGACTACGTTCTGCACTCCGACCGTTGCACCGTCAGGCGCATTGTGAGGAAAAACGTCTGCACGGATTCCGTGCGGCGGCTCGATCGGAGCTTCCGGCAGGTCGTATGCGCCGACTTCTTCTGCGGAGTACATACCAGCCATATCTTCCGGAAACGCCTCCCGAAGTGCGTGAACCTTTGCAACCTTATGGATCATCGTGGCAGGCTTCTGTGTCCAGACGGATTTCCCGCTATTGTATTCAGCCATCGAAACAGATGATTCGATCGGATTTGTGAAGCCGTCCACAAAAACTTTCGCCCATCCGCCGACAATGCGTTCTTCCGGCAGATAGAATTCTCCGACTCTGTAGTCAATCACACCATCCTGGCGCACGACAATAATGCCGCCGATGATTCCCTTGTACCGCTGATTCCGGTATGCTCTCTTTTCCAGAGCAGATTTACCGACCACGATCTGCGCAGGATTGTCCCTGCCGTACTTCACGAGATATGCTTCATGCAGGAACGGGTTCAGTCCCTGATGCTCGCAAAGCTTCATGAACATCACGACTTCCTGCGGCGTTACGTTTTCTACTTTTCCGCTGACCAGATAATTCACGACCGTCTGCTCATCCAGTACGATGTCCGTGTTTCCGGCACGATACTGTACCATGTACTGCTGGGGAGGTGCAGACTGCTGCACCAGATTATTCATGACTGCCATTACTATTTTCCTCCTCTGATAACTTCAAATGCAATGCCGTTCTGCTTCATAAACGCCGAGAGTGCCTGAATCTGCGCTCTCGTGCCTGTCACACGGAACATTCCGGTGATCAGATGCTCATCCTGTACGGGTTCGGGCATCGGCACAGGTTCGGGAACCGGCTTTGGCACAGGTTCCGGCATCGGCGGCGGTGCCAGCTGTCTCTGCTGCTCCTGCTGGATCAGGACTGCGGCATAGGCAAGTGTTTGTCCCTTGTCATAGGTTTCCAGATATTTCCCCCAGATCGCAGAATACAGCGGCGACATGGCGTAGATGCTCTGCAGTTCCGCTTCCTCCGCAAGCAGTCGGTCAACAGCTTCGGAGATCTCACGTTTCAGCACATCCAGTTTCATCGTGGAATTCTTCCACTTGGGGTTCAGAATGCGGTTAATGTCGATCCACTCTGCGTTCTTTTCGGATACAATACCGTTGAAGTATGCCTGCAGAACGTCACACTTTTCCTTCACGGCTGCCTCCACGATCGCTTTCACCTGAGCGTCGATGACAGCAATCGGCTCGTCGATCAGAGCGGTAATTTCCTTGCACTTGACCTCGAATGCTTCATACGGTGCAAGACACTGCCGCTTGATTTCCTTGCGGCGTTCCTCAATCGCTGTACGGAGCTTGTTCAGATCTGCCTTGTCGGACTTCGCCTGCTTCATGGTTTCCGGCGTGACGGCAATCGTCTTGTACTTTTCGAGAGCCTGCGAAAGCTGTGCCTTGACCTCCTCCGCATTGCTCTCAATCACTGCCGGCAGTACCGACAGGTCGGTTTTTACTTCAAATTCCATTGATTTCCTCCTCGCTAAATTCTCGGCAGTATCAGCGGCGGTTCTTCGTGATCCGTGACACGCCGCCAGAACTGTACTTCTTTCTCTTTCAGATATGTGATTTCATGTTCCACTTCAGAACGCTCGATGTAATACTCACGCATAGCCGCCGCCCATCCGTCGCCTTTGCGATAACGGATAAACGCCACGACCACGACAAAATCCCATCCTGTGCATTGCAGCTGGTGGAGAATCTGCACATAGTAGTGCTCCGGAATCCTGTCCGTCCAGTCGCCCCACTGCCTGTTCTGCTGGATCGTGGTGGTCTTGATCTCCAGTATGCCGTAACGGTTTCCGGTCGTAAGTTCGCCATCCAGCGTGGCGTATAAGTACGGTGTATCCGGCTGTGCATACATCCGGAATTCGTGATAATCAAGATTGTACTCCGGATGATTCAGCCGGAACAGTGCACGGATGTGTGCTTCGGCTTCCTTGCCGAACCGGACGGCAGGATTGTCGGAGATGTCCGCCGGCGTGGTGATGCCTGCCTTTTCCCGATACAACTCGATGTTGGACTTATAGGGATTGAGTCCGAGCACGGATGCCGCATCCGATCCGCCGATACCGGATTTCCGGCAGGCAAGCCATTCGGCGTGGGTTCTGGGGTCACTCAGGATCATCGATCAATTCCTCCACGCTAATGCTCGCTATTGTATCCAGAGCGCATTCCTCACACAGATGCTCGCCGCTCACAAGATACACTGTTTCGTCGATCTCCTGTCCACATTCATCACAGAATACGGCATTACGGTACTTCCTGAGACTGCAGCCGATGCACTCGGGACAGCCGTTGCAGTCGCTTGTTTTACGGATTGCCATCAGTCACTAAACCTCCCATAAAATTTGACATAGCACCGCTCATGATACGCAAACCCGATGCCGAGTCTGAGATCGGCCGGGGATATCTCAAGGTCGCAGTGCTTGCAGTAGTGTTTATGTTTCATATTTGTTCCTCCTCAAAAAATGATAGCTGGTTCGGGTCATCTCCGACCCACCATTTCCATACTTCCAATCCGGTTTCCCAGGTTGTTGGCTTCCCGGCTTCTTTCCGGCACTTCAGCATCCTGCCAAACGCCCTGATATATGCTGCTTTGTACTTGGGATACATCGCAGCGTCCCGCTTCATGCCGTCTCCGCCCTGCATCGGGCAGCAGATGCATCCTACTCGCTTATGTCCGCATTGATACAGCGGATTCGCAGGACATCCATAATGTCGCAGGAACTCCCAGACATCGCTATCCGTCCAGTCAATGATGGGGTTCACCATCGTGGATGTCGTGCGGTAGCAGTGTTCCACCATGCGCCTCGATGCGTCATTGTCATGGTTTAAGATAACCCCACCTTGACGGGTTGTCCGGTAATCTGCGCCGATTTCCTCTGCCAAATTTTGTGTAGTTTTAGGTTTTCCGAGGATTTTTACCAGACCGCCGTTCTCGCTGCGCTGCCTGGATTCGTCCCATCTGACACCCGTCACCTTTACCCTGCCTGTCCCGCCGTGTTCCTTCAGTTCGGAGCAACAATAGCGCATGAGCCTTGTCGGCGGCATGAGTTTCTTTTCGATCAGATTCCACATTGTCAGACGATTGCCATCCTTGTCTGTGGCATGGTCAATGACGATGTCGGGGATAGTCTTGATGTAAGCGATGGTTTCAGGTGCATCGACAGTTGTGAGGTTGTGGTGCAGCTCATGCCCGACCCCTGCAAGCTGTGCGAGGATGCGGATCACATCGCTGTCTTTTCCGCCAGAGACACAGACAAAGTACCCGTCCGGCGGTTCAAACGCCCGCAGCCGCTCTATGGCAATGCGCTCTTTTTCTGCAAGACTTGACATTTCTCTTCCTTTCTGCTATACTTAACATGTAAATATTCCTTGTTGCCCGCTTCCGGTTCCCGCCGGTGCGGGTCTTTTTTTTGTGTCATAGCTCGTTCCGCCCCCAAGCCCGCATCAGCTCCCGCCTGAGAGCGGTCATGGTCACGAGCACCTCGGCACGGCGATCCTGCTTGAGCTGCCACTCCCGCAGCTGCATGTCCGTGACCCTGTCCGCCAGATACAGCTCGTAGTCGATCCATGCCGCAAGCGTCAGCACGGAGAGCACGCACGTCCAGCAGAAGCTGTCAGGACTGCTTGTCATGAGGAAATGCACGGCGGGGATGCATGCGGTGAGGGAGAGGAGGATAGTGATCATTTTGCGCATATCAGAACCTCCACTGAATCATGTACCAGCGGACGAAATGCGCCGTCGGTACAACAAAGCCACGGTTGAGCTTTCCGGCCTTGCGCTCGGCAATACCCAGAAGCCCCTGCTCCTGCAGCGCCGTGCGGAGCGTGTCCTGATGGCAGCCAAACAAATCAGCCAGCACCGGCACGGGGATCTGCATCGGGTGCTTGTCGATGATCTCGGCAAGCTTTTCATCATCCGCTGCGAGGAAAGCAGCGATTTTTTCTTGTGCGGTCATAGATAGTCCTCCTTTCACGTCAATGCATGCCGGAACGCTTCCAGAGCCTTGATGTGGTTCTCCAGTGCCTTTCTGGCTGCGTCCGATGCGGTCTGCATCTGCTTCTTGTCCAGTTCAATCATTTCGTCGAGCTTGGTGATCAGTTCGGTCATGGTGATACCTCCTTACACAATGCGCAGCAGCCGGAACGTCTCCTTGCCCTTGGGCGTGATGAACAGCTGCGTGCTCGAGAAGTTGGTCTTCTCGTTCGTGAATTCCTTCAGTTCGAAGAGTCCTGCCTCCACCTGCTTTGCGTACGGCATCAGCTTGCCCTTCTTGTCACGGTACAGATACTTCTTGTCGAGCAGAAACTGCACGAAGCGGTTCTGCTTGATCTTCAGCTCCTTGGCGGTCTCACGGATGCCCGTCAGCAGGTTCCGGTCGACCAGCTCGTCGAAGTAGTCGGCCTTCGGCTGCATGATCTGGTTTTCGACGGTGAGGGCGGAGACCTCGATCTGCAGCTTCTTCACGTTGGCATTGGCGATCTCCAGTGCCCGCTTCATGATCATCTCGGGGCTGTTCCATGCCTCTTCGACCTTGATGAAGTACTGGCGGAAGAGCTTGCCCTTTTCTGTCCGCTGGAGCATGCACAGCTCCTTGGCCATGGGGATGGTGAGGGAGTGACTGATTCGTTCAGTATACGGATTTTTTGGATTATTGGTTTCTGAAATTTCGGAAACCAATGTGTAATCCTCTGTTTCCTCGAATCCGTAAGCACACATTCTTTTGAACCAGTCCGTGTACTTCTCTTTTACCTCCAGAGCCTCGTGCAGCTCTCTGCCCGATACGGTCGGGCGGCCGTTGTCTTCGTAGTTGACCTGGATGAGTTCGGTCATGGGTAACTCCTTTCATTATTGCTAGGAAGATGGGGTGGCGATTTACCCCCTCACTTGATCCCCTGCTCCAGTGTTTCCACATCTGTCAGCTGTGCCACTGACACCCCCAGTTCTCTGGCGATATCCTCCACAACAGACAGCCTTGGATCCGTCGTGCCTCGTTCGATGCGGCAGATATAGGCATCGGTCACGCCGATTCTCTCTGCCAGTTCTTTCTGTGTAATACCCTTTGCCTCTCTGATTTCACGCAGTTTACTCATTTGTTCACCTCCCGACTCTTGACAATGGTTAATTATTATTGTATAATATAGTCAAGAAACACAGCAAACCCATTTGTGACTGCTTATTCTCTTGTGGAAGGGGGTGTAAGCAATCGCAAAGTACCAAGCCATTAAGGCCGCAAAGATTGTAAAGTCTGCAGAAGAACTGTCATGGTTCCTGAAGCACGGCTATACAGTCGAATGGGTTGCGAAATGGGAAGATTCCCAGAATGCAACCTACAAAGTGTGCAAGCACTTCTGATAACTTGCCAATCGCTGCGAGGGTGTTCGCCGCACCCTCTCTCGGTTGCGTGTGTTCTTGACTACAGTTAATATTATAATCTAAGAGAACTAAGATGTCAAGGATTTTATCTAAGTTTTCTTAGAGTTTGTTGCAATCCACAGCTTTCAACAGCGAAAAACAAGCATGATAAACAAAAAAGAACCCCATCCGGAGATGGGGTGAGGAGATGCTAAAATGTTAAATTATATTGATGAGGTTTACAACTCGCTTTCTCTTCCTTCGTCTCTTCCGAATCCTACCAACTCTGCTATTCTTAGTATGGCAGATGATGTAGCCTCCATGGATCAAAACATAAGTAGTATCAATGCAAAGGTCGCTGTTCTTGAAAAGGAACTGTCGGAAGTCAATGCTCAACTCGAAAAGCGAGATGCTGAAATCAGAAAAATCAATGAAATGCTCGAGAAACGTCAAAAAGATTTGGAAGAGGAGCGCAAGCGTTCTGAAAAAGCTGAAATGAGAAACAAAATATTCTCTGTTTTAGTTGCCGCTCTCGGAGCTGCACTGAGTGTGTGGGTCAGCACCTGGGTTAACTGAATACCTTTTCGAAAATCGAAATCCACAGCATCACACATAATGGGAGCGTTAAAGCGGCAAGGCAGATGCTCATCACAGTGCTGTTTACATCAATATCTCTCTTATTTTTCTGTTTCTTATCCATATCATTTACCTCCATAGTTTTGATTCGGCGTATAGCCTAATTATATTATATCTTAGTTTTCTTAGATTGTCAAGAATTAATCCATATGAAAGGAGTACATATTATGACTTTTTGGGAAACATTTTACAACTTGTGTGAATCACATGGTACAAAACCGAATGCCGTAGCAAAAAAATTAGGATTTAGCACTGCGGTTTGTACGCTGTGGAAAAATGGTTCTATTCCAAGTGGAGAAAGACTTTTATTGATTGCAAATTATTTCAACGTATCTACAGATTATCTTTTAGGGAACACTCAACATGTTGACGACGACCTCAAATTCGCCCTCTTCAACGGTGCAGACGGCATCACGGATGAAATGTTTGAAGAAGTAAAGGCGTTTGCTGAATTCGTCAGAAATCGGGAGGAAACGAAAAGAAAGGGGTAATCGATTTGACATTGGGTGCATTATACGACATCATTGACAATCGTGAGGACATCGAGCTTCTGGCATACAGCCTGCCAAAGACAAAATCACTCTCATTGCCAATGGGGGACAAATTTTTCATTGGTATTGATTATTCAAAACTCTCCGGAATTGCTTCCGAAAAGGAAATCGTTGCACATGAGCTGGGACACTGCATGAAGGGTGCTTTTTATAACAGGCACAGCAAGCATGACATTATCAGCCGGCATGAGTACCGGGCGGATAAATGGGCTTGTGAGAACCTTATCCCACAGGAAGAGATGGAGGAAGCGTTCCGACAAGGTTATGTGGAGATCTGGCAGCTGGCGGAGTATTTCGATGTGCCAGAATCGCTTGTGAGAAAAGCGGTTTATATCTATTTTGGGAAGATCGTGTGACAAACCAAAACACCCCCTGTCCAAAGACAGGGGGTTACTTGAAAGGAGGCAAATATGGGACGTCCCAGAAAAGAAAAGCCGAATCATACCAGCGGCATGTACGAGGTCAAGATCACGATCGGCAAGACCTTTGACGGCAAACTCGTCCGCAAGAGCTTCTACAGTGCGATCAGCAAGGCCGATGCGAAAGCCAAGGCGGAACAGTATAAAATTAATCGAGCGGTTCAACAAATCACCGGCGAAGTCCTTGACGAAAGTCCCGCCTCTTTTGAAAATTGGTCAAAAAAGGTACTGGAAAGCCTCAAAGGTACTGTTAAGGACAGCTCATGGAACCTGACCTATAAAACCAGCATCGAGAAGCACCTGATCCCGTATTTCGGGAAGCGAAGAATTGCAGACATCCGGCAGATCGACATCCAGAATTATTTCAATCAGAAGGGCTGCACACTTGCCCTTGAAACTCTGAAAAAGCACAAGATGGCGCTGGGCCGCATTTTTGATGCAGCCGTGCTGAACGATATGATTGCACGCAATCCCTGCATCAATATCAAACTAAAAAGCAGCGTCGGCGCTGCTCCCAAGCGCACTTACACGAAGGAAGAGTGCAGGAAGGTTCTGGAATACGCCAAGAGTCATCGTTTTGGCCTTGGCGTGCATCTGATGCTGATGTATGGCATTTCCAGAAGTGAATTACTCGGGCTGCGCTGGGAAGATGTGGATCTGGGCGAAAAGATCCTGCACATCCGACATGGCGTTGCAGATGTACAGGGAACGGATGGAAAAATGCAGGTAATCCTCGGCGAACCCAAAAACGATTTCCGCCGTCGTGACGTGCCGATTTCGACGGAGACGGCAACACTTCTGAACGCTGCATTTTGTGATGACCATGAATTTGTGATCAGCAATACAAATGGAACGATGTGCAGCCCACGGACGTGGAGCAGACGGCACTATGATGTATTTATGAATGACATGCAGACACATTATGCCAAACAAGAGGAGAACATCCCCAAATTAACTCCCCATGAGCTGCGCCATACCAGGGCAAGCATCTGGGTTAATGACGGTGAAAACCTGTTTGCCGTTGCCGATGTGCTCGGGCATGCAGACCTGAAAATGCTCCGTAAACGGTATGCGCACAGTGATGTGGAAAGCACTCGAAAACTACTCAAAATTGAATGATCTACTGCGACACCACTGCGACATTTAAGATGTTTTTTTCAATTTTATCTTGGTTTTCGCAGTTTTAGAAACAGCGTAAAATAGCCAATTCCTACGTTTTTTATGGACTTTAGGAAACCATCCTAATTCCTTGGGGTGGTAGAGGCCGTGGGTTCAAGTCCCGTCACTCAGACCATTGAATTTTCCCGATTTTTCGTTATTTAACGCAAAGTCGGGATTTTTCTTTTTTATGCGGATTTCTTAAAAAGTCCAACTTTAGTCCAACAAGCAAAAAGCAGAGCGAAAATATCACTCTGCTTCTTTCTTTTTATACAGCTTTTGTAATTGGGGGCTGTTGCTGAAACATATCCTCAAAAATTCTTGTAGCTTCTTCATCTGCTTCTGAAATACAGTGCAGATATTTGTTTGTGGTTGCAATGTCTCCGTGACCTAATCGCCCCTGCACTTGCTTGATGTTCAGACCGCCGTATAATAGCAGCGTTGCCGAGGTATGCCGCAAGCTGTGAAACTTTCTGTGTTTCAGTTGGTGCCTTTCAAGAAATTTTGCAAACTGCCTTGTAGGTGTCTGCGGATTCATAATTTCTCCGTTCCATTGTGTGAACAACCAATCATCACCGCACCATGCAGTTCCCAAGCGTTGCCGTGTGCTTTGCTTCTCTTTCTGTAAAAGTCTGATAAGGTTTATACAGTACTCGTTTACAGCAATTGTTCTAACCTCATAATCTTTGGGTGGCTTCGTGGTAATAGGCTGTCCTTTCAGCTTTATTGCAGAACGCTCAATAGTGATTTTATTGTTTTCAAAATCTATATCACTAAATTTCAGCCCCACAAGCTCACCACGCCTTGCACCTGTGATAATTGCAATCTGTATTAATACTTGAAACTGTAATTCTTCATCCACAAGACAAGACAGCATTTTCTGCGCTTCTTGCTTTGTAAATATCTCTATCTTAGGATTTACGATTTTCGGCATAGTCAGCTTCGCTGAATCAGTGGGATTCACTCCGATTAAGTCAAGTTTCCCCGCTTGCTTGAACACGCTCTTAAGGCAAGTCAGATAACGCTGAACGGTAGAAGCTGATAGATTGTGTTCTTCTACATTCTTAGCCTTGCAATCTGCTGTTGTTTCACAAAGCTTTTGAATGAAACTCTGAATGTGTATAGGCTTAATACTTGCAAGCTTCATGTGCCCGAATTCGGGAATCAGCAAACGGTTAATGCAATTCACATATGATTCGTATGTAGTGGGTGAAATGATGTTTCTGATAATGCCGAGATACTGCGGTATAAAATCCTTAAATGTCAACTTAGGGTCATTGGAAACCAAGCCCTCTTTGCATTTGGCTTCAAATTCATCTGCTACTTGTCTAAGCTCTTTCTGAATCTGCTTCTCGGTTTTGCCTTTTGGGACTTTCCAAGTCATAATATACGGGGTCAATTGCTTTCCGTCAGAAGAACGCCCCTTATGTACTCGGATTTGATAAGAAATCACTTCTCCGTTTTTGTTGTTTTTCGCTCTGATATTTGCCATGTGTAAACCTCCTTAGGATTGACAACAACAGGCGAAAATGATATAATATTCGTTGTGGGGTACATCATTTCGCCTATTGGTGTCATGTTGTATTCTTTCAAGCTCTCTCTGAGTTGCCGCTCAGAGGGGGCTTTTTTTATTTAAGCTTTTCTTTCTTCTGGGAAACAGAGAGCGGATAAAGCTTGCCTTTCTCCTCATCACTGAGTCGAGACCATTTTTTTCTTTCATCGTCACTTAGATTCATCCATTCAGCTTCAAGTTCTTCAACTTTATATGCGTAATCGGAAACAACATCTAATTCCACGGCTTCATCAAAACTTAATGGCATCTGCGTGATAAATTCTGCATGGATAGTTTCCATATATTGTTCAGTTGTAAGTAGTAAATTGTTGTATTCTGTTAGATTGTTAGAAATCGAAAGAACAAGGTTTCTAATCTCTTCATCAGAAATATTAGGGTTTGAAAGAACATTTAGAATTAAACCCTTAATAACAGGGTGCATAGTAGAAAACTGAAAATGTTCACCAACCACTTTTACACGAAATGCGTTAGAAAACTTGTTTGAAGCTAAAACACACACGCTGTTCAGTGTTCTTTCAATATCGTTGTCGAGTGATATTGAAAAGTGTTCTGTTCTTCCGCACAAATAGTCGATTGACACATTCAATGCTACTGCAATATTAACAAGTGCAGATGTGGGGATAGTTGCAGCCTTTTTCTTTCGCATATACGACTTAATTCGATCAATGGGGATCGTTGTTATGTCTGCTAAATCTTGTTGAGTCATCTTACGGTATTTTAGTACTTTTCGTATTCTGCTCGGTATTGTATCAACTACAGAATCGAAAGATAACTCCCGTTCTAATTTTGCTTGTCTCATAATCATCCTCCTTTCTTCGCTTTTTTACTGAGTATAAACTCTTTGCGCCTCCTCGTGATATATTATACCACTTTTTCAGAAAAAGTCAATACAAAAAGTGAAAATAAGCTCACTTTTTCGAAATTGATAAGAGATAGATATTCTATGTGCTCAAGTGAATCCGAATCTCTAATTGGTGAATATTATCGTCTCCCAATCGTTGCCCTGTTGCTATAGAATTAAGATAGCACAAGAGAAAGGAGGGTTGAGAAAACCTAAGTGCAAAAGGAGGTGTTACAGTGCCAGAAACTATAAATTTACTAACCATACCCGAAGCGGCAAAGCGGTACTCTTTATCAAAATACACATTGCACCGCTGGGTTAAGGAACAGCGATTCACAGTCATTAATAGTGGGCGCAAAGTACTAATTTACGAAGACAAACTTATTAATTTTTTAAAAGGAGATGTTTCGCATGAAAAATGACATCACATTAACTGCCGGACAAATTTTCGGCACAGAAACTGTTATTCTTACCGCACAGACTGAACAGTATGAGTACGAGGGTAACAAGCGTACTGACAAGTTCATTGCCAATCGCTTTACGGTTGTTTCGCCTGCAAGAAATTTTCAGACTTTTAATGTAAAAGTCGAAAACGGCAAGCTTCTGAAAGTGAGTGATGATGAAATAGCCGACGCTTGCGAAGCTATGAAGCCTATTTGGGTGCGTTTCATAGGCTTTAGAGCAAAGGCTTATGCCACGGATGCTAAAAAGGTAGCATACAGTTGCAGTGCAGAGGGCGTAGAGATTGTAGATGAAAACGAACTTGACCTGTTCGGAGGTGAATCGTGATGGATTTCAAGTCCCTAAGAACATGGCTGCTTATTGCAGCCATGTTCACTATAGTTGCTGTATGTTGCGTCGTAGAGCCTACATTGATTCTGTTGCTTGGCGGTGCTGGCTATGGTGTGTACAAGTTGTATGAATACAACAGACAACAAGAGCAGATGAATCAATTACAAGCAGATTATGCTAAAAATCAAGCGGTAGAAAATGTACATAGAGCGGCATTGAGGGTTTTGCAACGCCTCTCGAAGCCACTTGACATCATACGCCCCGAAGCAATAGCAGATGTGCGTTGTAAGGAGTCTATTGTCTCAAAGCAAGGTTTTTCACTTGTAAGAAGTCATGTTAAATTGAACCCAAGCAATGCAAAGGACATAAGCAAAATACCACAATATATTCGTTTGATTCAGACAACGATTGATGATTTGGCTGTATCTGGCGATTTTGATGATTTGTTTCCAGTACAATTTGTAAATGAAAAAGATACTGTATTAGCTGTGGATAGCATTTCTTTTGATGAGAGCCATCTTGTTATTGATTTTGCAATTCGTGATTGTCAAGCCATTTGTGACTATCTTAACAAGAAAAAAGCTATTGCTGAGAAACCAAATAGGATTTCTCGTGATGATGAGGAGTTTTGATGAGTGAAAGAATTGCTATTGGATATGACAGTGACTATTTTTCGTTGGGTGTAGCGGCTAAAATATGGTGGACAGTGAGAGAATGCCCGCACGGCCTGTGCTATGGAGCCAGTGGGTCAGGAAAGACATATGCAGTAAAACTAATTTTGGCAAGAATAGGGTTGAATCTACCCGAAGCAAGAGTTACAGTATTAGATTTCAAAAATGATTTTGACTTTTTGTCTGATAGTAAGAATTATTACGGTTTTTACAAATGCAACGAAGGGTTGAAAGAGTTTTATACTATTTTTGAAGCAAGATTAAGCGGAGAAGATAAGAGCCGTACCTTAAGATTTTTGTTTATTGATGAGCTTGTCGCTTGGCTAAATTCTTTAGAAAAGAAAGAAGCTGAAAATATCAAAAAACAGTTAGGCAACATTCTCATGACGGGTCGAAGTATTGGTATAATACTGCTCTGTAGCGTTCAGCGCCCAGATAGTTCATATTTTGCAGGTGGAGCCAGAGAAAATTTTGGAATGGTTTGTGGTTTAGGAACACTTAGCCGTGAATCATTAGGAATGTTCTTCTCCGACTTCAAAGACGAAATGCAACCATGTGGGCGTGGTGAAGGCTATGTGCTGTTCAATGGTGCGGAACTGAAACGCATTATTGTACCAACGGTCAAGAACGAGGATAAGCTCAACTTCTATATCCGCAAAGCACTAAACGGATAAACTGCTACACTGGCAAGCAGGGGCAAAGCGGAACGCTTTAGCCCCAAGCTTGCCGCCCTGCGTAGCAGGGCTTTAACTTGATGATTAGATTACATCGTCACGCTGAAAGGGTGATGGAATGAAAATAGAAAAAGTCGAAAGCTTTTATATCAATTCTGAATCCCAAGTGAAACTAACTAAGACAGGCAAAATTTACAAACTGCGTAGCATGAAATTCAAAGCACAACCGCATATACAGAAAATTGATAAAGACAGGTATGTGTATCTTCCGACAGGAGAGGTTAAAGACTATAATCATAAGGCTGTCACTCGTGCGGATAATGCCAAGAATGCAAAAGCTTCTTTCTCAGCACTTCGGGATATTCTGAATTCGAATATAGACAAGCCGTACAAATGCTTATTTGTTACGATTACTTACAAGCGGAATATGAAAGATGTGAATCAGCTTTATAACGATTTCCGAAAGTTCAATATGAAATTTCGGCGGTACTGCAAAAATCTGAACAGAGACTATGAATACATATGTGTGACAGAGCCACAGGGCAGAGGGGCGTTTCATTGTCATGTAATTTTCATTTTTGATAAGAAAGCACCTTTTATTCCAAATGAGGATGTAGCAAGGCTTTGGGGGCATGGCTTTACTTCTGTTCGCAAGCTGAAAGATGATGTAGACAATATCGGTGCATACCTGACGGCATATCTGACAGATATTGAGATTGAGAAAATCCCTGATATTCGCTTACTCGATAATGTCACGCAGTTTGACATTAAGAGCATTGAAACGGTAGACGAAAACGGCGAAAAGGTGAATAAGAGCTACATAAAAGGGCTTCGCTTGAAGATGTACCCCAAGGGCATGAAAATTTATCGCTGTTCTCGTGGTATTAAGAAGCCGATTGTATCACATTGCACCTATTCAGAAGCATTGAAAACGATAGGCAATGCAAAGCTGACACATGATAACACGATAAGGCTTGTAGATGAAACAGGAATAGAGATAAACAGAATCAATTATCGTTGTTATAACGCAAACAAAAAAGAGGTCTGAAAAGCCCTCTTTTTGTTCTGTATTTACTTTGAATAGGGCAGTAGAACTTAGAAAACAGATAACTCAACCCACCATAGTTGCAAATGAAATCACCACCAATCTCATCTACTTTAACCTTATATGCTAAGCCCTCATCCATCATGTAAGCCTCAAGAATGTAGAACTTTCTAATACTTCCTGTTGTGCCCATCTAAATGTCCTCTTAAATAATCCTTATGCTGTCCACCAATACTCCCCATCAGAAGTGATCCATACACCCCACCTTGATGTTACACCATCATCCTCTATGTCATTTGTATATAAAACTCTATCTCTTCCAAGAGAAGCAATATTTGTAATATACTTAAATGCCATAGAAACAGCATTTGCACCAGATGTTCCAAGACTAATCTCATTATTATATACATACATAAAATCTGTATACTCCTGACCTACTAACTCATAGTCGTAAGCCAATGTATTTGTATTAAAATCATACCTTACAATTCGAGAGGAAGTAACCCAACAGTAAGCAGTATTTCCATTCCAAAAACTCCATGCATGACCATAGTAACCATTCCTTGTGATGGAGTTACTCTCGTCTACAGCAGGCTGTGTAGCTACTGTTGTAGTTACTACAGGTGCCTTTGTGGTTGCTACAGTTGTCTGCACAGGCTTTGTTGTGGTCTGTACAGGGGGCTGTGTTACTACGGGTGCCTGAGTGTAAACTGGCTGCTGTGTCTCAGGCTCTTCGACTCTTCCCTGAGAATTTTCAGTTCCAGCTGTAACCTCTTCTGACGAACTCGGACTGATTACTTCTGTCTCCGTGTTTTCAGCGGACTCCTCAGAAGCAGTTGTTGTAACAGGCTCATTTTCATTCTTAGTAATTTCGGCTTCATCATCAGATGAAGTTTTTTCATTATCTGCTGTTTCATTTTCTGTTGTATCGTCAACCTCAGCGGTGATATTATCATCAACAGAAGATACCTCTGCCTTGCTCGGCTTGTCAGAGTTATTATGTACGAGAATACCAACAGTTGTACCACCGCCTACAATGAGAACGGCAATAACCGCAATCAAGATTTTCTTATTCTTGCTTGTTTCCTTGAACTTGTCCAAAAATGACATACAAACACCCTTTCAAAAGAATTACCTTTTAATTATACACTTTTCCTCGATATTTGTCAATTGGTATCTGAATGTTTTTTCACTCATTCTTTTATGACCTACTAAAAAATCACCTGATAGATTATACTATAGATAGTAAATCTGTGAGGTGAAAAGAAATGGCTGTTGGTAAAGTGGTTATTACATTGGACGAGTTCCGCAAGGCAAAGGGTATCAGCAAGTATCAGATTATTCAGAACTGCCGTGTCAGCCATACTCAGCTTAACAACTATTGCAACAACAAGGTGGAGCGAATAGACCTGCCTGTGCTTGCAAGGATATGTGGTTTTCTTGAATGTGATATTGGGGACATACTGCGTTATGTACCCGAAAATGAGGACTGAAAAAAAGTCCAACTTTAGTCCAACAAATTTCAGAAAACCTTATTTTTCATCACTTTTTGCGACTCGATTTCAGTAAATTCAAAATATCGGTTATCGCCTATTTTACAGTATAAAACGGCATTCCGTGAGACTTGAAAAAATCGGCTTTGGGGCTTTGGGGTGGTAGAGGCCGTGGGTTCAAGTCCCGTCACTCAGACCATATTTGTATCACAATTGATACAATGTAGAAAATGCACTCTCGAAAGAGGGTGCATTTTTCTATGCTATAAAGTATGAAAAGACAAACGATTACTGCAAGATGGGTGCATATTTTTCAGAGTGGGTGCATAGCAAACGCTTTGGATGCATAAAGTGCAAACGATTACAGTGGCAAATGCGCCCATCGTTTGCTATCACACAGAATCTCTGAGTTTACGCAGAAAAATAACCCTCGACAGTTTAACTGCCGAGGGCTTCATCATTTCTATCAAATTTTTATCTCCGTTCCGTCTTTAAACAGAAATACCATACTTCCATCATGGAACACGGTCAGATTTTCCAGTACGGCATTCCACACATTTTCATCAAAAGCTTCGAGGATGGATTCCGAGGTTTCAAGAATTTTCAGAATATTCAGCATTCTGTGGTATCGTGCCTTACGCTCGGCGACTTTCTTCTCCTCCGCTTGCAGCTTTGTGAAAACTTCCTCATACTGCTCGTTCAAAGTTTGATAGTCCAAGGAACTTTCTGTATCACCCACGCTCTGTGCAATATACTGTTTCAGTTTTTCGTTGATTTCATCAAACTCCACCTGTAATGCTTCAAGGTCAGCATTTTGTTTTTTCAGCTGATTCAGTACAAATCGGCAATTTCGGATAACCACTTCCCTCTGCCCGAAGTACCGTGCAAAGGCTTGCAGGAACTTCTGCTGAATTTCAGGCTCATATAAATGTGGCGTGGAACAGGAATGCTCATTCTTGAATTTGCTGTTGCACTGGTATATCACACGGCGATACTTGCTGTTGGAGTGCCATACCTTTGCACCAAAGTAACTGCCACAGTCGCCGCAGATAATCTTACTTGAAAAGATGCTCGTACTGCTGTATTGTTTCCCCGTGTTTATACGCTTGACGAACTCTTCCTGCACAAGGTCAAATTCTTCGGGTGTAATAATTGCCGGATGGCTGTTTTCTACATAGTACTGCTGCACCTCTCCTTCATTAATCTTGGTCTTTTTCGTGAGAAAATCCACAGTAAATCTTTTCTGAAGAAGTGCGTCACCCTTGTATTTTTCGTTTGTCAGAATACTCTTAATTGTACTGATTGCCCATTTTCGCTTGCCTCCGGGAGTCGGAACTCCCTGTGCTGTAAGGTTAGCAGCAATTTTATAAGGTGTCAGTCCAAGAATAAACTGCCTGTAGATGTAGCGAACAATCTCTGCTTCTTCGGGAACAATTTCAGGCTGACCATTTTCACCCTTTCGATAGCCCAAGAACGCTCCATAGCACATGGTAACTTTTCCCTCTGCAAATCGTTTTCTTTGTCCCCATGTGACATTCTCGGAAATGGAACGGCTCTCCTCCTGTGCAAGACTACTCATAATTGTAATGAGCAGTTCGCCCTTGCTGTCGAATGTCCAGATATTTTCTTTTTCGAAGTAGCATTCCACGTTATGTTCTTTCAGTTTTCTGATTGTAGAGAGACTATCGACAGTATTTCGGGCAAAACGGCTGACTGACTTTGTTACGATCAAATCAATATGCCCTGCAAGTGCGTCGGCTATCATCCGATTGAATCCGTCACGGTTCTTTGTACTGGTTGCAGAAATACCCTCGTCCGTGTAAACGTCTACGAACTGCCAATCGGGACGGCTTTTGATATAATTCGTATAAAACCTCACTTGTGCCTGATAGGAAGTAATCTGTTCCTCATAATCCGTGGAAACACGTGCATATGCTGCTACACGCCTTTTCACGACGGTTTCATTCAGCATTCTGGTTTCGGGATTGTAAATTGATGGTATTACTGTGATTTTCGGCATGATTTTCTCCTCGCTTCCTCTCTCATTTCATGTGTCCAGCTTTCGGCTCGTGAGCGTATCTGCCATGTCCTCGTTTCCACACGTCCGTCACAAATGTGGAATTTCACGGTGCAATCCTGACAGATGTCAATATACTCAATTTGCTTTTCAAGCTGTTCCACATCAAACTCCACAGTCTTAAGCACATCAGCAGACAGCTGTTCCAGTACCTTTTCGGGAATCTGCCTTGACGGACAGGCTGATTTTCCCTCACGATTGAATGTACTGCATATCCATACATACCCTGTCGCCGTCTTTTTTCGCTGATAGTGCTTTCCGCAACTCTCGCAGACCAGTTTTCCTGTAAACGGGTAAATTGTTTTCTGTCCGTTACAGCGTTGATATTGTTCTGTGCGGCGATTGATTTCAGCCTGTACAGCAAGATACTGTTCCATAGAAATAATCGGTTCATGAGCATCCTCAACATGGTATTTCGGCAGTTCGCCGTTATTCTTACAGGGCTTTTTCGTGATATGGTCTGATAAATACGTTGTCTGCAAAATCAGATTGCCTGTATAGGTGTAGTTGCAGAGAATTTTCATTACGCTGCTTTTGTGCCATGTACATCCTTTTCTTGTTATCTTACCTTTGGCATTTAGCTCGTTGGCAATTTTCTGTGTACCCGCACCATCCAAATAGGACTCAAAGATAAAACGAACAACTTCAGCCTCTGTTGGTACAACCATCAGCACACCATTATCATAGCGATAGCCGAGCAATGTTGCATTCCACGGCATCCCCTCTTTGAAATTGGTCTGAATACGCCATTTCATATTATCACTGACCGATTTGCTTTCTTCCTGCGCAAAAGAAGCGAGAATTGATAACATTAACTCACCGTCACCACTTGTGGAATGCAGATTTTCTTTCTCAAAAAACACATCTACACCGAGTAGTTTCAACTCTCTTACCGTTTCAAGCAAAGTGACAGTATTTCGAGCAAATCTTGAAATGGACTTGGTTATGATAATATCCACCTCATGATTTCTGCATTTTTCAAGCAGCTTTTGAAATCCCGGACGTTCTTCCTTTGTGCCTGTGAACGCTTCATCAGAGAACACACCGCAATACTGCCAACCAGGTGTATTGCATATTAGGTTCTGATAATAATCCACCTGTGCTGCAAGCGAGTGCAGCATGGCTTCCTTGCCACTGGACACTCGTGCATAGCCGACCACACGCAGAAGCTTTGGTTTTTGGGGCTGTCTTGCAACTAAATGTATTTTCTTTTCCATCAGTTCGCCTCCTTATTATGAGTATATTCGCTCTTTTTTTGCAATAAGTCAAGCGATTTCACGGAATATGCTGCACAAAGATAACCCATACTTTTCGGCTAATATTTGTTCCACCTGTACGAATTCATTGGCTGTCATAATCCCCATTTTCAGAAAGTTTCTGAACACCGCAACGGAAATCTTATACGCAATCACGTTTTCAGGCATTTTTCTTCCTCCCTTCAGCAGCACAGGCACGAGAGCAGAAACGACGTGGTTTCTTCCGGTAGCTGAAAACTTCCTTTCCACAGCTCTCACATTTAATAACAGTAACATTCTTCAGCGACATTTCCTGTGGATGGGTATTCCAGTAGTGCATACGGCATTTATCGGAGCAGAACTTCTTCTTTTTATGGTGCGGGATATGCTTCAGAGTTGTACCACAGTTCAAGCACACATCTGACAATTTCTTACGTTGCAAGTAGGATTTAACGGTGTTTTTTGACATTCCTACTTGTTCTGCAATTTTTGTAATAGGCACTTTTTTCGCTACAAGTGAGTCAATAGTGCGTTTTTCCTTGTCTGTCATATTAAAACACCCCCTCATAACTTAATGGTCATGAGGATTTGGAATTGGAAAAAAAGAAAGCCCCTCCGAGAGAAAAATTTCTCCCAGAGGGGCATCATGTCAAATATTTGTACAGTTCATTGTGGTCTTGTTGTACATTTTCTCATCCCTATAAGATAAGCAGCATAATTCAGCCCTAATGCTCCTAACCAGGCAATGACTTCCGCATAGGCAGTTGCAGGGAATCCAATTTGTGGAAGATATACTGCAATTACAAGAATCCGCAGTCCCATTTCAAGCAGTCCCGAACACATTGGAACAAGAGGTTTTCCCATACCCTGAACGTTGCTTCGGTAAACGAACAGAAAATTTAATGTCAGGAACATACTACCGCATATCCGCAAGAAATTGGCAGCCAGTGCAATCGGCTCCTGACCGTTCAGAAACAACCTTGCAAGTTCTTGCGGAAACAGTACCATAGCCGTACCAAGAACAAGATATGACACCAGCCCGATCATCAGACCAACACGGACGCCTGACCTTATGCGGTCATATTTCTTTGCACCATAATTCTGGCTCGTAAAAGCCGATACCGCAAAGCCTGCTGTAACAGACGGCAGCATAAACAGGTTCACATACCTATTGCAGGCAGAATATGCAGAGGTGTATGCAACTCCAAGAGCATTGACATAGGATTGGACGATCATACAGCCTATGGCGGTAACCGAATTCATGCAAGCCATCGGTATACCGTTTTTCAGAAGCTTAACCGACAACGAAAAATCGCTTTTGAAATCCTCACGGGTAAGCTGGATGCTTTCTGTCTTTCGCAGACGAATTACACAAATCACAACAGATACAAGCTGTGCCAGAACCGTAGCAATTGCCGCACCGCCTACACCTGTTTTCAGAACGAAGATGAACAGACAGTCGAGCAAGATATTCAGAATGGATGATACCACAATTGCAAGGAATGGCGTTTTACTATCTCCAAGTGCTCTCAGGATGCAGGAGCAGAGATTATACGCCATTGTTGCCGTCAGTCCGCCGAACAGGATATATCCATATATCAGGCTATCCTTGAGAATGGCTGTGTCGGTTTGCATAACGATAAGTACGCTTTTCAGAAAAATCAGACTGATCACAGTCAGGATGACTGACAGGATCGCTGACAGCTTTATGGACGCTGCAATGGATTTCCGCAGTGCGGACATATCTCTGCTGCCGAAGTGCTGTGCCACAATAACGGAGAATCCGTTTGTGATGCCTTGTGCAAAGCCAATGATCAAAAGCGTCAGAGCGGACATATTGCCCACTGCCGCAAGTGCATTGTCACCAAGTCCTTTCCCGACAATCGCCGTATCAGCAAAGGTATAAAGCTGCTGAAGCAGATTGGTGAAGAGCATCGGGAAAAAGAAACCGAGAAGCACACGGCTTACCTTGCCTTCGGTCAGGTCGTTTGTTTTTGTCATAATATCGCCTCCATCCTTATTATAAAATGGAGGCGGTAGTTTTTATATCGGTTTTCTTGTGTTTGTATCGAAAATCTGATATAATAGAGGTAACGATTTGATTCAAAGAAGGCACGGTGAAAAAATGAAGGTCAGAAACGAACTGAATTACCAGCTGTTTTTGCAGAAAACAAGCGGTATCCAAAGACAGCCGATGAATGCGGAAATGGAACAATATGATGACATTTGCAATGGGGATATGGATGCGGTCAGACAAAACGCAGCAAAACTTACAGAATGTTTGTCAAGACAGCTTTCCGATGATCCTGTGAGAAATGCACAGTACCATCTGACGATCATGGCTTCTGCAATTGCAAAGGCTTGTATGCAAAGCGGTATGGGACATGATGAGGCGTACACTTTGGCGGACATTTATATCCGTAAAGGCGACAAATGCAGAACCTATGAGGGAACACTGGAACTGATGCAGGAACTTCAGCTTGATTTTACAGAACGTATGCAGGAGATACGAAAACAGCAAGTTATTTCGCTCCATGTAAGGAAGTGCATTGATTATATTTACGATCATCACGGTAATGGTTTAACAGTCAATTTCCTTGCCGAATACTGCGGATTACACCCATCGTATTTATCACGGCTGTTCTATACGGAAACGGGTACGCATCTGAAACAATTTATTCTGAATGCTAAAATAGACACGGCGCAGAATCTGCTGAAATACTCAGATCTGTCCTATCTGGATATTTCTGTCGCCTTGGGATTTTCATCGCAAAGCTCGTTTATTTATGCGTTCAGAAAAATAACAGGCACAACACCGAAGCGGTTCAGAGAGCAGTATTATGTTACGGAGCAATAAAAAAGGCTGCCAAGGAACATTCCCCGACAGCCTTCAACTCAAATTTCCTTCTTATCCACCCAACCAGTCACATACTTACCAATAGGATTCTTACCACAATAAGTAGCCTTCGTTGTAATACGATACCTGCCATTAACCTCCACACCATCATACAGATAGAACGTCCCTGTTTTCTTCACACCGGACTTTGCAGTAGAAGAAGCGTACAGCACAGCATTTTTCAGCGTAATCTTATTGCCCTTCTTGTGGGCTTTTTTCGCAGTGAACACCGCCGTACCATTCTCATCAAACACGGAATATCCAGCTTTACAGCTTTTCTTCGCATTATCCAGACTCTTGAACGCACCAGTCTGCGACTTCACATCGTCCCAGGAAGTACGCACTCGGTAGATCTGCCCCTCATTGAGGTAATACGCCACCTTCGCTTTGAATGCCGCCCAGTGTGGCAGAATGTACAGCGGACACATCTTGTAGCTGTTTTTCATCGTGTTCAGCTCATCGACCGTACCGGTCTTGCCTGCCTTGACATTCAGCCAATGCGTGTGCGTGAAAAGACACTCTATACCAAGCCCATACTGTTTGAGCAAAGCTGCCGCCAGTCGTGCTGCATTGTCCTCCGACTTCTGGTCATTGACGTTGTATGCAGAACTCATAATGCACTCAATGGCGATGGTCTTGCGGTTGCCGTTGCCGCTGCCGTCAGCAGCGTGCCAGCCGGACAAATCAAGGGGCAGATTCTGCCAAGCACAAGTGTGATCTACATAGTAATGCACACGGACATCATTCATGTTCCCATTGTAGGTTGCACGGGTATACTGCTCCGCAGGAGTCGTACCCTTTGCCACACGAATCCAATCCGTGTTATGCACGGTAATACCAATAATGCCCTCCATTTTTACGGAGGGCATTGCGATATTTCGGGGATTGTGTTTCGTGAGCAGAAATTCGTTGACGGTTACACCACCGCGCGTCATTGTCTTATCAGGTTTCAGAATTGCCATTTTCATCATCCTCCTTAATCTGTTCCTCCGCTCTGCCGACCTTCGTCTGCAGAACATCAATTGCTTTCTTCATTGCGGGCGGATAGGGAATGCCCATTAACGACGTATTCTCAACAATGGAGAGCAGTTCGTTCAGGCAAAAGCTGATGCAGACTGTATCACGGATGTAGTTTGTGCCGAGAAGAATATCGATCCTCACGCCGACCACGACCATGAGCAGAATGCAGAACTTTTTCGCAAGCCCCACCCAGCCAGCCTTGCTGTTGAGCGTGCCACTGTCGCTGTGCTTGGATTTGCCCATGGCAGCGGTCACCACGCCCGTGACAAAATCCACGCCCATGAAGATGACAAGCGTGGACAGTGCTGAGTCCCAGCCGCCGAGCAGCGTGGCGATGAAGCCGCCGACCAGTCCGGCGACTGTGCAGATGGTTTCTTTCATTTTTATCAGTCCTTTCTTAAAATGGGTATAAAAAGACCGCCTGTGGAGTGATGAACCACGGGCGGTTGGTGACGGTGTTTAGTTGTGTAAGCAGGGAGATCCATAAACAGTGTAAGGGTATTCACTATTTATAGATTCTGATTATCACTTCTTAATTCGCAGTAAATTCAAACCAAGAAATAATACAATGATATAAACGGCAGAGCCGGTTGCAATATTCATTATTCTTATAGTGTTTTCTTCCATTTCTCCGAACGATACAAGCATTGACCTTTGCAGAGAAAATATTGACACGAATGCGTCGGCAAAGGATATGTTGCGTAATATTTTTAGTTTTACGGATGCATTTCGCATTGACTTTGCCAAATTGATCGAAGCTAAGGTTATCTTTGTAAAGGCATATACTGCAATGGTTATCATTACGATTTCGTGATAGACCGTTCCTCTGTCCTGCACAGTTACGAGTACGACAGTCCCTGCAAGAGGTAAAGACATCACCATCAGCAAAATTCCCGTGAATTGTTTTATAAAGGCGGTGTTCTCTTTTTTTGAACGAAGAACGGTATATCTGACTACGCTTAAAACTGCATAATATGTGCCAATCGTCAACAACCACCAAGAACGCGTTACACATCCGATTACTATGTTATAGCCACCAAACGCTATATTAACCGCAAGGCTTAAAAATGCCAGTTTATATGTTCTGCTCATTTAACTTACCAATAACGCAGTCTGTAATGATCTTGCTGATAGAATCGATGGTGTCGGTGCAGTTATTATCCAGCCACTCCATTACGATTGCTGTAATTCCCATAAGGTAGAATTTAAGAATATATTTCCTCTCATTTTCGGGGATGCAGTACCTTGTAAGAACGGGGTTGAAAATATCCTTGAGCAAATCACTATAAACACCGTCAAATCCCATTGAGCCGAACTGCTTGATGGCAGTTTTGAAAACCCGCTGATTTTCCTTGATAAAGGTAAGATACGGCGTTAGGTATTCGGGTGTTATGAACATCAGCTCTTTTAGGTCACAGTTTTGAAAACGCTGCGAGATATTCTGCGTATCCTTTGAAAAATAAGAAAAGAAGCTGTTTGTAATATACTCCGTTGTTTCTTTCAGTAAATCGGATGTATTTTCATAGTGCAGATAAAAGGTTGAGCGATTGACTCCTGCGGCCTCGCAGATTTCCTTGATGGTGATATATTCAAAGTCCTTCTTTTCGAGAAGGGAGATAAGGGCTTCATCCATTCTGACAGCCGTATTAAAATACTTGCTTTCATTTTTGTTCATCAGAAAGCCCTCCTTTTTGGTTTATCTTCCTTCGCTGATCTCTCTTGCAAGCTCAACGATTTCATAAGCGTACTTTTTCTTGCCGTTTTCAAGCAATTTCTTATAAATCGGATAATTGACACAGCAACCGATTATACCGACAATGCCAATGACGATGCCTGCAATC
>JAFSBM010000233.1 GCA_017437285.1 Ruminococcus sp.
AGTCTGGATGGAGGAGGAAGAGGCTTACACCCTCTCCGATGACGCTTTCGGTCAGATCGCACTTTCTGCCTACAAGGTCGGTACAGCAATCAAGATTTCCGAGGAGCTTCTTAATGATTCTGTTTTTGACCTGCTATCCTATATCGCAAAGGAATTTGCACGTAGAATCGGCACAAAGGAAGAAGAGGCGTTCCTCATCGGTGACGGTAAGGGTAAGCCTACCGGCATTTTTGCAGCAACAGGTGGTGCGGAAAACGGTGCAACAACGGCAGGTGCAGCGATCACTTTCGATGATATGATTGAGCTGTTCTACTCCCTCAAGAGTCCGTACCGCAAGAAGGCGGTGTGGGTGCTGAATGAACAGACGGTCAAGGCTCTCCGCAAGGTCAAGGACAGCAACGGTCAGTATATCTGGCAGCCGTCGGTGACTGCCGGTGTTCCCGATACGATTCTCAATCGTCCCTATGTGACCTCCGTCTATGCCCCCACTCCCGATGCAGGCAATAAGGCGATCGCTTTCGGTGATTTCAGCTATTACTGGATTGCAGACAGACAGGGACGTTCTCTTAAGCGTCTGAATGAATTGTTTGCCATGAACGGTCAGATTGGTTTCCTTGCATCACAGCGTGTGGACGGAAAGCTGATCCTTCCTGAGGCAGTCAAGACGCTGACGATCAAGGGCACTTCTACCGCAAAGGTGTGATGTGATGATTACACTGGATGAAGCGAAAAATTACCTGCGTGTCGATTATGAGGAGGATGACAAGCTCATCCTCTCTCTTCTTGATACGGCAAAATGTCTGGTCAAGGACGTGGGCAGGATGGATGAGGAGCGTTTCACAAGATTTGAGGATACAACCCGAACAGCAGTGCTTTTTGCTCTTGGTTATTTGTATGAAAACAGGAGTAATCCCGATTATCACGGATTGACGATGAGCCTGCGTTCTATTCTTTTCGCACAGCGGGAGGGCATTATCTGATGGATTTCAGCAAGATGAATCAGCGGATTACATTTCTTGAAAACCGCACTGTCGTTGATGAAATCGGCAACCACACATCCCAATGGGACGAAGTTTATTCCTGCTGGGCAAGCGTTACCGTGAAAAGCTCTGCCGAAACCACGAATACAGGAGTCACACGAGAAATTCAGTCCTTGTCATTCGGGGTTCGGCAGTGTTCTTTTTTGCGGTGTGTCAATCCCACAACCCATAAAATTCTGTTCCGTGGGAGTGTCTATGACATTAAGTCCATCACTCCCGATTATCTGAAAAATGACTATCTCACCATTGTTTGTGAGGTTAGAAAGGCAGGCGGTGACGATGACATCTATTGACGACCTTGCCGATGAAATCATGACAGGTTTGCAGGAATATGCAGAGCTTGCCGATGATGCAATGAAAAAGGCAGTCAAAAAGACAGCAACCACTGTCAAGAAAGAAATCGCCGCTACTGCCCCGAAAGACAGCGGTGCATACGGCAAAAGCTGGACGACCAAAAAAGTAAAGGAAAACAGCCACACCTTGCAGATGACGGTACATTCCAAGAACCGCTATCAGCTGGCACATCTCCTTGAAAAGGGACATGCGAAACGCAATGGCGGTCGTGTACAGGGTAAGCCACATATTGCACCTGCTGAGGAACATGGTGCAGAACTGCTGGAATCCTTGATTACGGAGGAATTATCGTGACCTATGAAGAAATCAATGACATGATGGCGGAGATGGGTTTACCTTATGCATATCATCATTTTGCAGAAGGCGAATTCCCACAACCGCCTTTTCTTCTGTTTCTTTCCCCAGGTGAAGAAACTTTCTCGGCGGATAATGTTGCATATCACAGCTTTAAGCAGTTAAATATTGAGCTGTATACCGACAAGAAGAATCCGACACTGGAGGAAGAAATCGAATCCGTGCTGACACAGCATGAGATATATTTTACAAAATCAGAAGCGTGGATTGAGAGCGAAAGGCTCTATGAAGTGCTTTACGAAATGGAGGTTTAAGGAATATGGCGAAGAACAGAAATAAGGTCAAGTTCGGTCTGAATAATGTCCATTGGGCAAAGATCACCCAGTGGGGTGCTGACCCTGACGGAACACCGACTGTGCCTGTGTATGGCGAGTCCGTGCGACTGCCCGGTGCGGTATCGCTGTCCATTGATGCGAATGGCGAGAACGAGAATTTTTACGCCGATGACAGCGTTTATTACGTTATCAACAACAATTCCGGCTATGAGGGGGATTTGGAAGTTGCTCTTGTCACCACGGAATTTGCTACCGAAATTCTGGGAGAAATCCTCGACAACAACGGAGTACTTGTGGAGAAAAACGACGCAGAACCGTCACAGTTTGCACTGATGTTTGAATTCAGCGGCGACAAGCACAAGATCCGTCACGTGCTTTACTGCTGTACGGCAAGCCGCCCTGCAACGGAGGGACAGACCAAGGAGGACTCCACCGAAGTCAAGACGGAAACGCTGTCACTGACAGCATCGGCTCTCCCGACAGGACTTGTGAAGGCAAAGACCTGTGAAGCAACCGATGAAACGACATACAACAACTGGTACAAGATGCCGTATAACCCCGATACTTCGGAGAAGAAGGCGGCTACTACCACAACCACAAAAACATCATAAGGGGGAATATTATGGCTATCAAGAAAAATATTACCGTTGATGGTATCGAAGTGCCGTTTAAGGCAAGTGCCGCTGTGCCTCGCCTGTACCGTCTGAAGTTCGGGCGTGATATTTACAAGGATTTTGCGGCTTTGCAGAAATCCGTATCCGAGGGTGATGAGGAAAACTCTGAACTGAGTATCGAGAGCCTTGAGGTCTTTGAGAATATCGCCTATATCATGGCGAAACACGCTGATCCGGAGAACGTGCCGGACAATCCGGATGAATGGCTCGAAGCCTTCAACACATTCTCCATTTATGAGATTCTTCCCCAGCTGATTGAGCTGTGGGGGCTGAACATCGAAACGCAGGTGGAGTCTAAAAAAAACATCGTCCGATTGACAGGGAAATGACGACGCCGCTGTTTCTGCTACGATGTGTACAATTGGGTCTGTCGATGGCGGATCTGGATCTGCTGTCGATTGGACTCGTGAATGATATGTTTACGGAGAGGGAGAATGATGATTTTGACGGCTGGCATGAGGTGGCTGGACAGGCGGACTTTGATGCGTTTTGACAATTGACTTTGTAGCTAATATGTGGTATAATAAAGACTATAATACATTTAGTAAAAAGGAGTTTGGGTTATGGCGAAAACTTACTCTATGGATTCCAAACAGCAAAAAGAAGCATTAACAAATGCAAAAGCATTTCTAAAAGCAGCCAAAGTCTTGAACGCATCTGAGAACAACGATGAAATGATACTGATAATCCCTTGTGCAATTAATGTTGCATTTTCATGTGAATTGTTCCTTAAAGTACTTATTAGTAAGAGCACAGGATCCTTTAAAGGTTTGCATGGTATATATGATTTATTTCAAGCGTTAGATCAAAATAAAAAGAGTTCAATAGAAACAGCGTTTAATACAAGAGTTGATTTTTCAAAACCTCAGAATTTTTCATACAACTGTTTTACTGATTTTTTAAAGGAAGAAAGTGACAATTTTATAGAATGGCGGTATTCATATGAGAATACAAAGCTATCTTTTACTATAACCGCATGGATAGAATTAGCTGAAATATTACAGAGCGAAGCTGATAAATAATCTAATGCAAACTCAAAAAAAGCATCTGCTTATCAATCAAGCAGGTGCTTTTTTCATACCCTCACAAAGGAGGTGACCCCATGGCAAACAGAATCAAGGGCATCACCGTTGAGATTAACGGTGACACCACGAAACTTTCCAAGGCTCTGGAAGGCGTCAACAAAAACATCCGCACCACCCAGACACAGCTCAAAGACGTGGAAAAGCTGCTGAAACTTGACCCGTCCAACACCGAACTGCTCTCCCAGAAGCATAAGCTGCTTGCGGATGCGGTCACTTCTACCAAGGAAAAGCTGGATACCCTCAAAACTGCCGCAGAACAGGC
>JAFSBM010000234.1 GCA_017437285.1 Ruminococcus sp.
GTGAACAGGAGCTGATACAGGCAATCTTTTTTGACGGACTTTCCGAGCGTGAAGTCGGGGCGAGGTTGGGCATAACCCAGAGCGTTGTAAACAAACGCAAAGCCAGAATCCTAATAAAACTAAGAAAGATAATAGAAAATTAAAATTTAAGGCGTTCAGCCCCCTTGTTTTTTCCTTTGGGAAGATGAGGGGGCTTTTCTCTGCCCTCTCAATCAATTCTGATTGGAGGAAGTAAGAATGGCATACAACCACGGACGGGAGGACAGGAAATGGCGTATCTGGAAAGAAGCGGAGGAAAAGCTGCTGCGTGAGTGCGGCGTTGATGAAGCGACCATTGAGCAGATACGCATGGCGGACAGGGCAGACTTCAATTCCAACAGGCGGTTTTACCGATGGACGAATGACGTTGCGGAATATCTTGAGGACATGGCAGGCAGGGAGCGGCAGGCGGAAGTGGGTACGGTTGCGGAGTTACTGGAAGAGATTGAGAGCGAAAATCTCTATCAAGTATTAGTCACGGTGGACGGGCGTACCTTGAAAATCGTCCTGCTGAAAATGCAGGGGTATTCCACAAAGGAGATTGCCCCGCTTGTGCATTTGACGACTGGTGCCATCTATGCGAGGTTAGACCATCTGCGGAAGAAGCTGCGGAAAATTTTATAGCTTCTAAAACAGCCTGCCATCCTGCGGGCTACTGGGTGAGGGATGGAAATCCCCTCACTCATTTTTTGCAGGAGGACAACAGGATGGCATACAGGGTTAAGGCATACACGCTTCGGGAGGAATCCACGGAAAGCGGCACAAGGTATTTTATCAGCTTTAAGGACGGGCAGGGCAAATCCCACGAGTTGGAAGTGTCGGAACAGTTCTTTATGGAGTTTCGGCAGATGGAGCGCAGGAACAGGAATCTTTTCTAATGGGACGAGCGGCACAGGGAGTTTAACGAGGTATGGGACGAAACCCTTTACAGACGGGCGTTGCGTGTGCCTAAGAGCCTTGATGAACGCATGGTTGAGGAAGAACGGAATGAAACGCTCTATAAGGCGGTTGGGAGCCTTCCAGAGATACAAAGGCGGCGTTTCCTGCTCTACTACGAGTATGAGTTCAATTTTTACCAAATCGCCGCTATGGAGCATTGCACCGCTTCGGCAATACAGAAATCTGTTGCGATTGCAAAGGAGAAAGTAAAGGCGGAAATTGAAGAAATATCTCCAACCGTGACCGACACCGCCCGAAAAAGAAATCTGTTTTTTATTTGTGTGGGATTGGCGGCATTACATACTCTCACTTTTTTCCGTGGGAGTAAATCTATTTTTAAGGAGGTCAACGCCTATGTGCAACGAAAACAAAGACACCGCCCGAAAGGAGGAAAGCCATGCAGAAGTTACAGACAGTCAACGCCGAAACGCTCCTTTATGAACCGCTTGAGAAACCATCCTTTGTGGTGGACAGCCTTATCCCGACAGGCTTATCGCTGTTCTGCGGCTCACAGAAGATAGGCAAAAGCTGGCTCATGCTGAAGCTATGCTTATGCGTGTCGCAGGGAATCCCTTTATGGGATATGCCGACAATGGAGGGCGATGTGCTTTACCTCTGCCTTGAGGACACGTTCTGCCGCATACAGGACAGGTTATTTCGTTTGACGGACGAAGCAAGCGGGCGGCTCCACTTTGCCGTGGCAAGCTGCAAGCTGTCAGACGGTCTTATCGTGCAGCTTGAAGATTATCTGAAAGATTACCCAGACAGCAGGCTCATTGTCATTGATACCTTGCAGAAAGTCCGTACAGCTTCAAAAGACAATGCCTATGCAAGCGACTATGGGGACATCTCCCTCATCAAAGACTTTGCCGACAGGCACTCTCTGGCGGTCATTGTCGTACACCACATCCGAAAGCAGAATGACAGCGACGTGTTCAACAAGGTGTCTGGGACGACAGGATTAACGGGGAGTGCGGACGCTACCTTTGTTCTGGAAAAGGAGAAACGTGCGTCTGACACCGCCAAGCTGTATGTGACGGGCAGGGACACGCCTTATCAGGAATACACGCTGCGTTTCCGTGATTGCCGTTGGGAGCTTGTGGAGCGGAAAACGCAGGAGCAGCTTGCGAAAGAAACGATACCAGATGTCCTTTTTCGGTTGGTGGATTTTATGAGGGATAAGGAAGAATGGATAGGCACGGCAACGGAACTGTTAGCCGCTATGGGGGAAACGGAAACCATACCCACGGTGATTACGAAATGGCTGAATGAATACCGCACCACATTTTTAAGCGAGAACCGTATCTGCTACCAGTACAGCCGCAGGAAAGACGGCAGGCGGATTGCCCTTGCAAGGAGGGCGGGTGACAGCGGTGATGGTGGTGACAGCGATATTAGGATACCCCCCTGTTACTGTCATTGACGCTTAAAGCCATGTAAAGCTGGCGGCTCTGCCCTGCGGGTGACAGCAGTGACGGTGGTGACAGTGATTTTAGGATACCCTGCCGCTGTCATCCCTACGGGAGAACACCCCGTAAACGCAAAATGCAGGCGTGAGATTTACTCGCCCTTTTCGGTCGTGTAAAACCACCCCTGCGGTCAGAAAAATCATTCCGATTTTTCCGACTGCGTTTACAGGGTGTAACACACTACACTTTGCCCTGCAAAGTCGTGTGCCAGACGTTCCCTCTGGACTCCCTTAAGGCAGGGCTGTGCCCTGCTATCCTACGCCTTACGGCTTCGGATAAAAGAATGGCGGCATGACGGTGACGGCTCTTGCGAGGGGGGTATCCCAAAAACACCGTCATCATCGACATGACCGTCATGCAGGGGGTGAGGGTGACAGTTGCGGCAGTCGGCAGGGGGTATCCCAAAACTGCTGTCACCACCGTCACCGCTGTCACCCCAAAGGACGGTCACCCGCCGAAAGAAAGGAGGAATCCGCCTATGCCTTATGCAATCCTGCGTTTCCAGAAACGAAAAGCGGGCGGCGTTGCGGCTTGTGAACGCCACAACGAGCGGAAGAAAGAAGCCTACAAAAGCAACCCAGATATAGATATGGAACGCTCTAAAAACAATTACCATCTCATAGCACCACCAAAGTACACCTACAAGAAAGAGATTAACCGCATGGTAGCCGAAGCGGGGTGCAGGACAAGGAAAGACAGCGTGATGATGGTGGAAACGCTCATCACAGCTTCACCAGAATTTATGAACCAGTTACCGCCCGAAGAACAAAAAGCGTATTTCCAGACGGCTCTTGACTTCATTTCGGAGCGTGTTGGAAAGCAGAATATCCTCTCCGCTGTCGTCCATATGGACGAGAGAACGCCCCATATGCACCTCTGCTTTGTGCCGATTACGCCAGACAATAAGCTGTCAGCGAAAGCTATCTTAGGCAACCAGAAATCATTATCCGAGTGGCAGACCGCCTACCATGAGCGGATGTCCTCACGGTGGAATCAGCTTGAACGGGGGCAGTCCTCAATGGAAACCAAGCGGAAACACGTCCCCACATGGCTCTATAATTTAGGCGGCAGGCTTGATAAACAGTATGAAGAAATCGTGTCTGCCCTATCCGACATCAACGCCTTTAACGCAGGGAAGAAAAGGGATAAAGCGTTAGATTTACTCTCTGCATGGCTGCCAGACGTGGAGAAATTCTCTAAGGAAATCGGGAAACAGCAGGCGTATATCGACAGTTTGAAAGAGAGAATTGGGCAGGAATCAGACTATGCGGGGCGTATGCGTGATGAAAAGTACGAGCAGGAACTAAAGGTGCAGAAAGCGAATCAGAAGATATTTGAATTGCAGAGAACCAACGAGCAGATGGGGCGGCTGCTGTCAAAAATACCGCCCGAAGTGTTGGAAGAATTGCAGAAAAATCATAGAAGCAGAGCGAAAGAAAGGTAGATATGTGAATGAAGAAACAGGATTTTAAGGTGTTAAAGACCAAAGACTTGTACCCGTTCCCCGACAATCCGTTTCATGTGGCAGAAGATGAAACACTGTCAGAGTTAGCGGAAAGCATCAAGGAATTTGGCATTGTCACGCCGATAATCACACGCCCGAAAGAGGACGGGGACGGTTATGAAGTGATTGCAGGACAGCGGCGTGTCCGTGCTTCTGAACTTGCAGGGATAAATACCGTGCCTGCGTTTGTCCTGCCCTTAGACCGTGACCGAGCCATCATCACCCTTGTAGACAGCAATTTGCAGCGTGAGAATATCCTGCCATCGGAGCGGGCGTTTGCTTACAAGATGAAATCCGAAGCCATGAAGCGGCAGGGTTTCCGCACAGACTTAACCTCGTCACAAGTTGTGACGAAGTTGCGGACGGACGACAAGGTGGCACAGGGCTTCGGCGTGGGCAGGATGACCGTGCAGCGTTTTATCCGCCTGACGGAACTGATACCGCCGATTTTGCAGATGGTGGACGAGGGGAAAATCGCCCTCACGCCTGCGGTGGAACTGTCCTTCTTGAAGAAAGACGAGCAGGAAAACCTCTTTGCCACGATGGAGAGCGAAGAAGCAACGCCCTCACTCTCACAGGCACAGCGGATGAAACAGTTAAGCCAGAGCGGGCGGCTTGACATGGATACGATATTTGCGATTATGACGGAGGAAAAGGGCAACCAGAAAGAAACCTTGAAAATCAACACAAGCAAGCTGAAAAAATACTTTCCGAAGAACACAACGCCGAAGCAGATGGAGGAAACCATCATCAAACTTTTGGAGCGTGAGTTGCAGAGGAAACGCAACCGTGACAGCCGCTAATCTTCTTTTTTCGGGAAGTAAATACAGAGAGTTGAGGTATGGAGAATGAGAGAAATCCAGTATGAAATCGTAAAGGAAATCGCAGTATTGTCTACGGGCGACAGTGGCTACACAAAGGAAATCAATCTCATTTCATGGAATGGGAAAGAGCCGAAGTATGACATCCGCAGCTTTTCCCCGAACCGTGAAAAGTGCGGCAAGGGAATCACGCTGAACGCTGATGAAGCGGCGGCACTCCTTAAAGCATTACAGAAAGAATTAAACAGCGAGGATTAATGGTATCTGATTGGCAGGGCGGGGACATTTCCAAACTCTTCCCTGCCCTGTCTGGAAAGGAAGATTTAAGTATGGGCGAGGATAAGAAAGCAGATAAAAAGAGAAAGCGTATCGTGCCAAAAGCACCAGTGCAGATGATAATCAGCCGTGAATATGTCGGCACACAGACCGTTACAGAAGCGTTTGTCCCGATTATCTCCGAGGATATTCGGAAGAAGATTGCCGAGGGCGACACCTTCGACAATGAGGGGCTGTCCGCTTAGAATGTACGCAATGGGACATGAAAACAGATAGGACAGATACGGAGGTTTTACAGTATGGCAGGAATCAAAGAAGAAAAGAAAATCTATTTAGTCGGCATTTATTGCCGCTTATCTAAAGACGATGGTACGGATAACGAGAGTGCGAGCATTGCGACACAGAAATCCATCCTCACGGATTATGTGAAAAAGCAGGGATGGCACATAGCAAAAACGTATGTGGACGATGGTTATTCTGGTACAAATTTCCAAAGACCAAGTTTCCAGAATATGATAAAAGACATTGAAAGCGGTCTGATAAACTGCGTGATTACGAAAGATTTATCCCGTCTGGGGAGAAACTATCTTGATTGTGGGTTATATCTGGAAGTTTTCTTCCCAGAGCATAACGTGAGGTATATAGCGGTCAATGACGGCGTAGATACCTTGAATAAATCTGCTATGGACATCACGCCTTTCCGCAACATTTTAAACGAAATGTATGCCGCTGACATATCTGTTAAGATAAAATCGGCATATCGGGCGAGGTTTCAACAGGGGAAATTCATGGGAACTACCGCCCCTTATGGCTATATCAAAGACCCTGCCGACCACAACCATCTGCTGATAGATGATAAAGTGGCACATGTTGTAAAAGAGATATTCGACCTTGCATTAAAAGGGAATGGAGTTGCCAAAATTTGCAGACATCTTAATAAACAGCATATCCTACGCCCTGCCGCTTATGCGGCGGAGCGTGGCGAAACAGGCTTTGAACGTCATTTTGAGGGGAACGAGGACAAACGCTATATTTGGAGTGGGAACAGCGTGAGGAGCATTTTAAGAAGCCCGATATATGCGGGAAATCTTGTAGGCTACAAACGGATTGCCGCCAATATGAAAAGCAAGAAACGCCCCTCTAAGCTGCCCGAAGAATGGGAAGTGATACCCAATACCCATGAGGGAATAGTCACGCAGGAGGAATTTGATATTGTCCAACAGCTTATTACAAGTCGTAGGCTTCCACAGAACAAGGGAGGATTTGTAAATATTTTTGCAGGCGTTATCAAGTGTGTGGACTGCGGATGTGCTCTGCGGGCAATGAACGTACACAGGAGGAAACGCCCAGAGATTATCGACTGTGTACAGTATTCATGTAATAATTATGCAAGAAACGGAAGAAGCGAGTGTAGTGCCCACAATATAGAAGCAAGGGATTTATTCAATGCCGTTCTTGCCGACATCAACTGTTTTGCGGATATGGCAGTGAATGATGAAAAGGCGGTCAGGGCCATAGAAAAGCGGCTCACGGAAACAGACCAGAGCAGGGCGAAAGCATTAGAGAAAGAACGTAAGAAGCTGAACAAACGCCTTGCGGAACTGGACAGGCTGTTTTCCTCTCTCTACGAGGATAAGGTCATGGAGCGTATTACCGAGCGGAATTTTGAGATGATGTCGGGGAAATACCAGAAAGAGCAGCTTGAAATTGAAGCAAGGCTGAAAGAGGTGACGGAAACTCTTAATGAAAGCTACGAGAAATCACGGGGAATCCGTGACTTCCTCGCCCTTATCCGAAATTATCAAGGCTTAAAAGAACTGGATGCAACAGTTATAAACGCACTCATAGACAAGATACTTGTTTCGGAGCGTGAGAAGATGGCAGACGGAACAGTGAAGCAGGAAATCAAGATTTACTATAAATTCATCGGCTTTGTCGATGAATTACATATCATACCTACAAAACGGTGGGCAGCAATGCCCGCTAAAAATTGTACGGTGTGCGGCGTTGAATATGTCCCGGGCTCTGGTGCATCAAGGTATTGTCCTGCTTGTGCCAAGAAGATACGGAGGGAGAAATCAAACGAGAGCAAACGCAGGAGCAGAGAACAGAAAAGGATAGCATGTATGAACTGTCCGCAAAAAATGACCGACTGAATTGCTGCACCCGCCGGAATGATCGGTGCCTCCAATTTTTTTGAGCTGGCTGTTGCCGTGGCAATCGCCTTGTTCGGAACAACCTCTCCCGCAGCACTGGCGACTACCGTGGGCGTTCTGACTGAAGTACCGGTAATGCTGTTCCTGGTGAAGATTGCAAATAAGACCGCAAACAGA
>JAFSBM010000235.1 GCA_017437285.1 Ruminococcus sp.
CACAATCAGATAACGATTGTTGAGAGACAAGGAAACTCTGTAGAGTCGTTCCAATCCAAAACAGAAGATTTACCATGCGGAACTGATGCTACGATTAACGAAGGTTGGTTAGACCTAAAACTCCGTAACGACACGGACAATACTTTCCAGATTGAGATTAACTTTGATGACAGCTTTATGTATGGTCGAATTTTGTCGCAATGCTCCGTAAATATTGATTATACGGTTTTTAATTCGTCTGTTTCCTATGTCAAGCGAGAGGAAAAAGTATATCAAATAGCTTCTGTTTGTCGTGCAGAAAAAGACAAAATGACTGGTAGGCAGACCGAAAAAGAATTGTATGTCAATCAATGCGAAATAGCCTATAAGCTACCCGATGATATAAAAATTGAAGAAAGAGGTGTGTAAAATGCAAAAGAAAAAAATAGCAGTTATTTTTGGAGGCAATTCAACAGAGTACGAGGTGTCATTACAATCGGCATCCGCTGTTTTTGAAAATATCAATACAAATAAATTCGATATAATTCCAATCGGAATTACAAGAAACGGCGAATGGTATCACTATACAGGAGAAAAGGAGAAAATCCTAAACAATACTTGGTTTGAAGATAACAAAAATCTATGCCCTGTTGTCGTTTCACAAAATCGTTCGGTTAAAGGCTTTTTAGAAATTGCTTCAGACAAATACCGTGTTATAAAGGTTGATTTGGTATTCCCCGTATTGCACGGCAAAAACGGCGAAGATGGTACTTTGCAGGGCATATTTGAATTGGCAGGAATACCTGTTGTTGGCTGCGATACTCTCTCATCAGCTCTTTGTATGGATAAGGACAGGGCACATAAGCTCGTTAGCCTTGCAGGTATATCTGTTCCCAAATCGGTAACATTCAAACGCTTTAACAAAGAAGCAGCGATGAAAGAGATTGAAGAGAATTTAGCTTATCCGCTGTTTATTAAACCTGTTCGTGCAGGCTCTTCCTTTGGAATAACAAAAGTAATTGAAAAGCAAGAGCTTGGTGCTGCCATAGAGTTGGCATTTGAACACGATACAGAAGTCATCGTTGAAGAAACAATAAACGGCTTTGAAGTCGGTTGTGCTGTACTTGGCATAGATGAGCTGATTGTTGGCAGAGTTGATGAAATCGAACTGTCAAGCGGCTTTTTTGATTATACAGAGAAATATACACTTAAATCTTCAAAGATATATATGCCTGCAAGGATTGATGCCGAAGCAGAAAAACGGATACAAGAAGCGGCTGTAACCATATATAAAGCACTGGGCTGTTCGGGTTTTTCCAGAGTGGATATGTTTTATACACCGTCTGGCGAAATTGTATTTAATGAGGTAAACACAATCCCAGGCTTTACCTCGCACAGTCGCTATCCAAATATGATGAAAGGCATTGGTCTATCGTTCGCTCAAATGTTGGATAAGCTGATAGGACTGTATGTGGAATGATGAAAACGATTGAGCTTGAAAAGGAAGAAATTTATTGTGGAAATTTGCTGCTCGTCAACAAAAATTATCCGCTGCGAGATAACAATGTAAAGGGTTTAGTTCCTGCTGATGTACGCTTTCCAAATATTCTTATGAAGCGTGATGCGGCAAATGTTTTGCAGCTTATTTTTGAAAAAATCTCGGCAGGTAACTCAATCGTTCCAGTAAGCGGTTATCGCTCATTAGAAGAACAGACAGCCATATATGACGGCTCTCTCAAAAATAATGGAGAGAATTTTACAAGAAAATATGTTGCTCTGCCCAATCATAGTGAACATCAAACAGGTCTTGCCATTGATTTAGGACTGAATAAAAAGGATATAGACTTTATCCGTCCCGATTTTCCCTATGACGGTATTTGCGATGAATTTAGGAGAGCTGCCCCAGACTATGGCTTTACCCAGCGTTATGCAAAGGATAAAGAAGAAATAACAGGGATTTCACACGAGCCGTGGCACTTTCGGTATGTAGGATACCCTCACTCAAAAATTATTGAGGAAAACAGCTTCTCTCTTGAAGAATATACAGAATTTATAAAAGCATACCGAGAGGATTGCAAATTGGTCTATAAGGAAGCGTTTGGAGCCGAGGTGGAAATTTATTATATCCCTGCAAATAATGATAAAACTCTGATTGCTATACCAGAGAATTGTGTCTATCAAATTTCTGGTAATAACATAGACGGTTTTATCGTGACTGTTTGGAGGAAAAATGATGACTAAAAATAAGAATTATACAGGCATCGACTATTTTAGGTTTATTGCCGCTTTGTTAATTGTTGCTATTCATACTTCGCCGCTTGCTTCTTTCAGCGAAACAGGTGATTTTATATTGACACGGATTATAGCCCGTGTTGCTGTTCCATTCTTTTTAATGACATCTGGCTTTTTTCTGATTTCAAGATACACATATAACACAGAAAAATTAGGTGCTTTTGTAAAAAAGACAGCCTTAATCTATGGAGCAGCCATATTGATATATATACCTATCAATATTTATAACGGTTATTTCAAAATGGATAACCTATTACCAAATATCATAAAAGACATTGTGTTTGACGGTACTCTATATCATTTATGGTATCTTCCTGCGTCCATTATAGGTGCGGTGATTGCGTGGTATCTCGTAAAGAAACTTAACTATCCTAAAGCATTGATAGTGGCATCTGTCCTTTACCTAATCGGTTTGTTTGGAGATAGTTATTATGGAATTGCTGAAAAGATTTCTTGTTTGAATAGCTTATATGCTTATATTTTCCAAGTAACCGACCATACAAGAAACGGTATTTTCTTTGCCCCCATATTTTTCATAATCGGTGGGCTTATAGCTGATAATCGCCCACAAATTACATTTGGAAAAAGTATCTGGGGATTTGCTGTTAGCTTTGCTCTGATGTTTGGAGAAGCTTTTGCCTTGCATCATTTTGATTTGCAACGACACGACAGTATGTATGTGTTTTTGTTGCCGTGTATGTATTTCTTATTCAATGTCATTCTGCATTTCAAAGGGAAACGCCTTGTAACCCTACGAACAACATCGCTGATTATCTACATCATTCATCCGATGATGATTGTAGTGATACGGTTATTTTCCAAATTGTTTCATCTACAAAGTTTGCTTGTGGAAAACAGTATCGCACATTATTTTATGGTCTGCTTGACTTCAGTAGTGTTCGGTGCGGTCTTAGCGGCAATATGGAATAAATACAAGCCGAAAAAAGCAAAACATACCACAGATACTGACAGAGCTTATTTAGAAATTGATTTGAACAATCTGGAGCATAATGTAAAAGTCTTAAAAGGGGCAATGCCACAAAAATGCAAATTGATGGCTGTTGTAAAAGCTGAAGCGTATGGTCACGGCATATATGAAATTGCTACGCACTTAGGCAAAATAGGTATCAAAGCGTTTGCGGTAGCAACTATTGATGAAGGTATCAAGTTACGCCAATATGGTGTTTCGGGCGAAATACTGATTTTAGGATATACCGCACCAGCAAGGGCAAAAGAACTTCGCAAATATGACCTTACACAAACGCTGATAGATTATGAGTATTCTTTACTTTTGAATAAGCAGGGATATGCTGTTATGACACACATTAAAGTTGATACGGGTATGCACAGACTTGGCTTTGATGCAAAAGATATAGAAAATATATCTGCTGTTTTTTCAATGAAGCATATCAAGGTGTCTGGGATATATACCCATTTGTGTTCAGCTGACAGCGTTGATGAAAAAGACATCTTCTTCACAAATGTGCAGATTGAGAGCTTCTATAACTTGTTAAATCAATTAAAGGAAAAAGGTATAACTATTCCTAAAATACACATTCAGAGCAGCTATGGATTGTTGAATTATCCAGAACTTAAATGTGATTATGTGAGAGCAGGCATTTCGCTATACGGTGTTTTAAGCTCTCCTAATGACAGGACAAAGTTGCAGCTTGATTTAAGACCCGTGCTTTCATTGAAATCAAGAGTTACTTTGCTTAGGGAAATCAAGAAAGGCGATAGTGTTGGTTATAGTCGGTCATTTGTTGCCAATAGAGATAGCTTAATTGCTGTATTACCTGTCGGCTATGCAGATGGCTATCCGAGAAATCTATCCTGCCAAAAGAGCTATGTGCTTATCAATGGACATCAAGCACCTGTTGTCGGGAAAATCTGTATGGATCAACTTGCAGTTGATGTTACAGATATTCCCGATGTTAAAGTCGGTATTACAGCAACACTGATTGGAAAGGACGGTGATGAAGAAATTTCGGCACCAATGATTGCTGATAATTCAGAAAGTATTACAAATGAGCTATTGAGCCGAATGGGACAACGGTTGAAAATAGTTTCTAAAAGAGAGTAAAAGAAAAACAGAGGTTTTTCCCTCTGTTTACTCTTTAGCGTTACATAGCCCTTTTATTGTTGCTTCAACGACTGATAGTTCCTTATTGTCCAGAGTATCCAGAAGTGTGTCTATCTGCCTGCGGAGGGTACTCTTATCGGACTTTTTATCTGGAAATATGTATTGGTCAACAGAAATATCAAACATAGTAATAAGCTGAATGAATAGCTCCATACTCGGATATTGCCCTTCATTTTCAATCGCTTGAAGATGTCTTGGGTCATAATCAACAATACGGGCAAGTTGCTCTCTGGTCATACCTTTGGCTGTTCGGGCTTTCTTGATAGCCTGTCCTATTGGCATAAAGTCAAAGTTAAAATCGTTGTTCCGTTTATCCATAAGCTCACCACCTGTACTTACATAATAGTTCTATTATATTTTACAGAAATGAGAGTTCTTATTAAACGGTCTGAAATCTCTTGTTGTAGGATATAAAATCTCCTACAACAAGAGACAAAATTGCATAATGCTAATTGGTAGCACAGCCCACCAAATAAAAAAACGGTGCTTTGGTGGGCGGTATTGTCACGCCCAGATGAAAAAATTACAGCCCTCTAAACCCGTTTTAAGGTTTGGAGGGATTTTTTATGTGTTGGTCAAACACGACCACCACGCTGCTCATCAGAAGCAGCAGTTACATATAAAGCACCACACATAAGCGAGGATAAGCAGTTAAAAAAAGCCTTACCTATGCGTGGGATAAGAATACTGTTGAAGCAGAGATTACATTTCTCTATGTTAGAACTGAATATACCTATAATTCTGTCCGTGTAGATGTGTGTATCTATGCGGACATTTTTTGTTCAAAAGACCGTGTCACTTCTGGCGTTGGCTGTCGTAGCCCACCTCAATCTGAATTTTCTCAAAGAAATTCAGATTGGAGGTACACATTATGGCTTACAACAAAGCCAGAGAAGAAAAGAAATGGCGGCTCTGGAAAGAAGCCGAGGAAAAACAGTTACGGAGTTTAGGTGTCAGCGAGGACACCATAGAACAGCTCCGTAATCACGATTGGGCGATTTTCAATTCCGATAGGCGGTACTATCAGCGTATGCAGGAAGCAGGTACATACCTTGAGGAAGTCGCAGAGGATACCACACTACCCGAAATAAAAACGGTTGAGGATTTTCTGGATAGTATCGAAAATCAGCAGCTCTATCAAGTTTTGATTATGGTGGACAGGCTTACTCTGCGTATCGCTCTGATGAAAATACAGGGATATTCCACCCGTGAAATTGCGGCTTATCTTGGTATTACAGAGAAAGCTGTTTACAGACGAATGGACAGGCTCAAAGAAAAATTAAAAAAGTTTTTTGAGTAGAGGGGAAAATTGAATATTCCCACGGGCTACAGGGTGAGAGGACAAAACCTCTTACCCTGTTTTCCTTTGTGTGCGAAAACGGGGGCGTTCCTTGACAAGTGAATACCCATTCGCCAAATACTTTCTCTTTGTGATTGTGATGAGCATAAGCGTGTGCAGCGATACGCCAAGACCCGCCGACAAGCGGATTAGCGATGAAAGGTGGTGAGCGATTAAATATCGACTGAAAATATCGGGTAGCTCCCGATTTCGCCATAACCCACAAAGAGGACAATGATACTCCCGTCCAGTCACAGTCCGAGCGTGATAAAACCGTCGCAGGCAATGAGGGCGGCTCTGTCAGACCGACAGTTGGGGTGAAACTCCCGTGGTGTCAGTTAGCTGCTGACCGTTTGGCGACTTCCCATAGCATTTCGGGGTGTCGAGGACAAATTGAAATGCTTTATCATAACAGCCAGCGAAAGGCGGTCATAAGAACAGAGATTTTGTTTATATTCTCCCGACCTTAAATACTTCCTTGCGTTTGGCTGCCTACATAGGCAGAAAGCACCTGCCTAAATAAAATTGGGAGGTCAAACACAATGGAAAGAATTATCAAGCGTGGCGACATCTATTACGCAGAGCTTAACCCCGTTATCGGCTCGGAGCAAGGTGGCAAAAGACCTGTACTTATTATTTCTAACGATATTGGAAACAAGCACAGCCCTACGGTTATTGTCGCTCCTATCACAAGCCGAGTACACACAAAAGCAAAATTACCTACGCATACCTTAATTAAGGACTTTGAGGGTCTGGATAAAAACTCGATTATCCTGCTTGAACAAATCCGCACCATAGACAAACAACGCCTGCGTAAATATGTTGGTATGCTATCCGCAGTCATAATGGCAAGAGCCGATAAAGCTCTTGCCATTAGCATTTCTTTGAGGGAGGTCAATGATGAATGAAATTAAGATTGATAAAAATGTAGCAGCTCTGAAACTCATTGAGATACTTCTTGAAAAAGGAATGATAAATCAAGCCACATATACAAATATCGTGAAACACGCAAATTCGCACATTTCACAGGCGGCTTGATAATCAGTACAATATATTCAGAAAAATGAATTGGAGGTATGCTTAATGAATACAGCAGTAAACGAATACAATTACAGATTTAAGCTCACAGATTATTCTCTGTTTGACAGAAACAGAGCCAGAAAAGTTGCTATTTATGGTCGTGTTTCCACAGAACACGAAGCTCAGCTATCCGCATTGGAAAATCAATTACAATGGTATGATGACCAAGTGCGGTATCACCCAAATTGGACTGTATATGACCGTTATATTGACGAGGGTATTACAGGAACACAGGCAAAAAAGCGACCTGCTTTTCTGCGTATGCTC
>JAFSBM010000028.1 GCA_017437285.1 Ruminococcus sp.
CTTTATATTACCGTCATAATCTTCTTTGCACATCAGATATATGCTCGTTTCGTTTTCTATGAAATTGTCTTTTCTTTCGTGTCCGTTGCTGTCAATACCGCCGATATATTCAAGCTCGGTTGATTTCAGTATAACACTTTCGATTTTAGCAAAGTCAATTTCAAGTCCATACTTTTCGATAACACCTATTGTAACGGCAGGCTCGGCATTAACCTTTTCTGTTTCTTCCTCGGCAGGCTGTTCAATGGTCTGCGTTGAACGATTAAGGAACATATCGGTAATATCCTTGTAGCCTACGCTGTCACAATAATATGCGTGTTTACCGTTTTCATCATCAATAACCACAACATCAGAAACGCTTAATGAGTGTCCCTCAAAATCCTTTGGGTGCTCGATATTGAACACTGTAAAAATGCCCTCCAGCTTATCTGCGTAAGGAATATCATCAAGATTTCCGCTGTACACCTTTTCATAATTCTTCGGGTCAGGCTTCTGTCCTGCTATTTCAAGATGTTCATATCGCAGGAAACGTATATCGTGATACTGTTCTCCACGAGGAATCTGATAGATTTCATAAGTATTTTTCTTTGCTTCGATTACTGCCTGCGGCATTTCGTACTCAATGCCGTATTCGTCAAGGATTTTCATAGCGTTATCCATAACGTGCTTGTCATAGCTGTCAGCGTAATTTCCACGGGAAATATCTCTTTTGGCATCTCTGATACGGTTTTCAATGTCCTTTGGGGAAATATATACGTCTGCTTCAACAAGCTTGTCGATACGCTTTACAACCTCTCCCCACTTCATTTCAGCTTTGCATTTATTAGCCTCTCTACCTTTTGTAAGGTCTATGCCCTTGCTGTCGTGATTGGAAGAATACCAGCTTCTGCCTACTCCGCCTGTGCCGTACTCGTTTTTAAGGAAATCTGCTTTTTCTTTTGCGTTATGGTCCTGCTTGAAAAATCCCTGTATTCTGAATTTGCCGCCGACAACTCCGCTTCCACTTAAAAGAAGCCAGTCCTTTTCATCTTCTGTAATAAAATGCTTTGGCTCAAATACAAAATCAACATTCGTTTTAAATTCGGGATACTCAAACTTTACCTTGCCCTGATTGTATTCTGCTCTCAAATCGTTTATTCTTTCAAGCAGTTCAGCAGGCTTATGGAAATGGAAACGCAGAACTTCGGGATTTTTTTCATACATATCAATAAAGCTTGAAAGTCCCTCTGCAATTTCATTAAGCGGAGTTATTCCGTGCAGTGCTTCAGAAATTCTATCTGTGCTATTGTCAAATCCGCCGTCAAAAAAGTAATCGGGGATAAAGAATGGCTTGATATTACTGTCTTGGTGAAGATACCAAAGACTATGGGAAATATCCATAATATCCTTATCTCTTGCCTTGTCGATAATTTCCTGTGAACAGTAATTACCCTTTTCAAGCATTGCCTTAATACGCTCTGCGGCTTCTTCCCAAGAAATATGTGATTTACTTCCGCTTGGGAAAGCTGTTTCGCCTACTGCAACGGTAACGCCCTTTTCGTTAAACCACGCAGACACA